>DATDYQ010000058.1:0-5549 GCA_035288965.1 Candidatus Nanoarchaeia archaeon | reverse complement strand
AATTAAAATAATTATAACACGCCGCAGCCCGGATTTGAACCGGGACATCCTTGCGGATCTAGCTACCTAGTAATTCTGTTTCCAGGCCTACACTTCTTGTTTAAAGATTAGTGCCATACCAGGTTAGGCGACTGCGGCATAACAATAAATTAAATTAGTCGTTTATAAAACTTATTAAATCAAATCACTCAGCTTTTTTCATAACATCATTTAACCATTTCTTTATAGTTCCTCTTTTACAATTACAAATATTTCCGCTTCCAACTAAACCTGCCCTACTTGGATTTCTAGAATCATATTTTATTGTTTTTTTAACAAATTCTCTATGATTTTCAGGATCTAAAACAGCCATCACTTCTCCTACCATTAACCCTCCAATAATTTGATTTGTTGTTATCACACTTGGTTGAGCAGAATAAGTACAGCTATGACTTGTTCTCTCTTTTGCTAAAGCTTTATCAACTTTTAATTTACAATCCAGACATGCACTCTCTCCTGGTTTATACACTACAACTTGCCCCGCATAAGGATCTGTTCCACCGCTTATTAAAGGAATTTTATATTTTATTGCAAAATAATTTGCAATCGCCCTTGTACTTAAATTATCTACACAATCCAAGATTATATCTGGCTTATTTTTCCTAAAATATTTTTCAAACTTCTCATCAAGTTTATCAACTATGCCATTAACTTTAACTTCAGGATTTATCTTTTTTATCTTTGAAGCTAGTGATAAAGATTTCTTTTCTCCTACATTATCATAAAATAAAAGTTGTCTGTTTAGATTATGAGGTTCAACATCATCGAAATCTAATATATCCAATTTTCCAATATTATTTAAAGTCAAACCAAGCGTCACAAAATTTCCAAGAGCTCCAGCACCTACAACCAAAGCATATTTGTCTTCTAGAGAGATTTCTTCATTATTATTTGTATCTTCTTTTGAAAATCTAGTTCTTGATATAGATGAATAATAAAAATTTTTTATAGGAATATCATCTTTATTAATCTTCATAACAATTTTTCTTGCTTCCTCTGTAATTATTCCCGCTAAAACAGCACTAGGAATGTTTCCCTGTTTTAATCCATCATATTCATCTAATAACCATTTCTTTAATCTTTTATCCCTTGGTTTTATAATGTGTAATTCTCCTTGATAAATATCTGTAGAAGCTGAAATTACAGGAATATTTTCCCTTCTAGAATAATTTATAATAATATCTTTAGATCTTGGATTATTTGTAACATCTATAATAACCTTGGGTTTTTCCATTAAGAATATTAAATCATTATCTCCCATTCCAGCATGCACCCCAATAACATTTACTAAGGGGTTTATTTTAGAGAGAATTTCCTCAAGAGTTTCTACTTTAGAATATCTTTTGTCTACTAGATTAAATAAAAATTCATTTTCCTTTATCTTTTCATCACCATAAATTTCAACATTACCAAAACCAAGTGCAACAAGTGATGCGGATGTAAAGTAAGCCAAATTCCCAGATCCGATTAAAGCAACAGAAGAATTTTCTATTTTCTTTTGATCCCATCCACTAATAAGTTCTTGCCTGCTATATCTATTAATAACTGCATTATCTTTCTTTTCTTCTGCATATTTAATTTTACTGCTCATCATCAAAATCTTTAAAAGGATCTTCAACATCTTCAAATGATCCCTCAAAATCTTTATTTGGATCTTTCAAAAAACCTAAATAAACAGGTAAAATATGGGGTTTCATTATTTTCTCTTTAATTTCTTTCTTCAATGTTTTTTCATTAAATGAAATATCATCATTTACCCTTACAATTCTTAATCCAGCTTCCTTGCTCTCATCTTGCTCACTATAACATAAATTACATAAATTTCTTGTCGCTATTTCAGCATAAGGTTTACTCCCCAAAGCATTAACTACAATACTGTAAGCAAATCCAGTTCTAGATTGCATATTATGTACCAAACTATCTGCAATAAATCTTTTTAATTCTCCATTTCCTTCTGATAAATTTAAAATTAATTTTTTATTTCTTTTGTCTTTTTCAAAAATTTCTATAGAATTTTCACTAATCTTTGTTCCTAAATTTCCGTTTAATAACCTTTTTCTATGATATCTAACTCTATAATTAATTGGAGCAATGCTATTTAGCACACTTAACATGTTTTCATCATCTGTACCTGAATGAAAAGTATCAAAGCTTGCGTGACTATGCCACCATCCAAGAATTTTATAACCCATTTTATCTATATCTCTTCCTGATTCTATAACTGATTCTCCCATTATCTTTACACCCGAACTGCTAACATCCTGTTCTGGTGCTAAATAAATATCTCTGACTATTCTGTCTTTTTTATCTTTAGGATTTATCAAATAACCATAACATTCAACCTTTTCTCCATAAACATCACAAACAAGTCTTGCATATGCAAATGCCTTCTTTAAAGCTCCTCTGCTGATATAAACATTTGAGAACAATTTTCTTTGATTATTATCTTTTGCATTATCATCAACTTTTTCGTTTAAAATATCTGTTAAACTTTTCATTTTATCTTTTCCTTGTACTTTTTCCCAGATTTATATTTGTGATATTCAGTTTTCTTCTTTTTATTTCAGCTAATGAAATTCTTTTTGATTCAAAATCACCTAAATGTGCCATAGGACTAACATGTTTACTATTATAACCAGAAAGCAAAGTATTCTTTGCATCTATTAATAGCCTTGCTATAGCTTCTTCTTTTTTTAAATTTGATAATTTTGAATAGGGATAATTTCCAACACAAATTTCTTCAAATTTATCCTCACTATATCCGACAAATGGATGACTATAATTCTGCAATATAACCACCTTATTCTCGTACATCTGTCCGGAATCTCCTATACTAACACCTATTTTAACATTACCAAAAAGATAATATTTATTATGCTCTGGATCTTTTAAAACATGTTTTGGTACATCCAAGAAAACATAATAATTATCATCATCCACTAAAAAACCAAAATCATCTTCCCCATATGCTTTCATTTTTACTATTTTCTGTATAAAAACTTTTTTAGATACGTTATCTCTATTAAGAATACTCTTTAATGCATCTATCCTAATTTGTTTCATCAACTCAAACTCAAACTCCTTTACAGTATCGGAGATAGGTTTAGAATCAGAACAAATAAAATCTTTTCCATCGAAATTTACTATATCATTAGTGTTTTGATTATTATTAATCCTTAAATAATAAACTTTATTATCTATTATCGCAACATTTCTACCACCAAGTATTCTTCCGAGAAGAGAATTTGCTTGATAATCTTCGGTATTTGTAATAAAATCCTTAAAATCAAATTCTCTTGCCAATATAGAATCCACTTTTTGATAGAATTTTGAAGATTTCTTATCATCTTCCTTAAATTTCTCTTTTGCTACCTTTTCTATTAAATCTGAAATAAATTTATTACTTTCTCCATTTTTAGATACATCGGTATTTTCATTTTTCCCCATAACATTAAAACCAAGCACTCCAGCAATTTTACTAGTAGATTGATTATTTCTAAAATACGGGAAAACCCTATTTACAATGAAATCAACTAATCTATAATTTGCATCTTTAGCTTCAGAATATGATTCATCATCTAAAACCTCTTTAATATATTTCTCTTTAACTTTAGACAATACATCTTTATTATGTTGTAATGTTAACTTTTCTAAAGAAGACAAGCTGGCTGATTCAATCAAAGAATATCTTCTTATTTTTCTTTCTTTAGAAGTTTGAAAATAATTTGAATCTAAATCATCTTTAGGTTCTGAAGATAAATAATAAAGTCTGTCATTAAAGATAAATACAGGAATTTCAGAAGCTAGTTTAAAAAGATAATTTTGTGGAATTTTTCCAAGAGAGCTTAAGTATTCTTCTTTATTTTCAAATGCTAGTTCGTTTCTATGAAATGGATAACTTATATCATCAAATTCTACATATATCTTATTACCATTAATCCTTGTAATTTTTCCTTTTGTTTTAAGTGGGATATCATCACCATATCCTCCAAAATAATAAGTATCTTTGTCTCCAGGATCATCTTCATTTTCTGAACCTAGTTTCTTTACTATTGTTACAGAAGAGCCTTTTCTAAAAGCCATATAATTCTCCAAAATTTAGTTAATAATATCCGCCTTCTTGAACTGAAGAAACTTCTATATCTAATGCCTTATATTTTAACATCCTACCATCTATTTCACGTTCCTTTATTTGCAAATAACTAGAAATTTCATCTGTTAATTCAGCATTAGTTCCATTAACAACAACAGCATATGTGCTTGATTCCATCTCCCTTTTAATGCTCTTAACTAAACTTCCCTCATCTTCATCTAAACTATTTCTATTTAACAGATAATTTAATGCATCTTCTATTGTTTTTGAAGAATAAGAAGGCGGAAGTTTTACCACAACAGCATCCTTTTGTGGAATCAATCCAGTTCTTGCACTTATAATCATGGGCAATTCTACCGAATCTTCTAAAGATTTTCTTGCAGTTTTCATAATCGTTAACCCCCTGTTATCACTATATATTAAATACAATCAGATAAATTTATAAGGCTTTCTAAAAAGGATTAATTAAGAATAAAATTATATCGTCTAGAAATATGTCTAATTATAATCAATCTATAAATTTCTTCTTCCAAGGTCTTACTCTTCCATGTTTAATATCTTCTAATCCTCTTTTTATCTTTTTTATTAATTTTGTATCTACTTTAGATTGTTTTTTCATTTTTAATATCCAAATCTTCTTTCATAATCTTTATGATCAAACCATTCAAGAATTATATTTAATATTTTAACTTTATCTTCATCTATTGTATAGATTAATCTCCATGCATTTGGTAAATCATATTTCCATAAGTTATTAATTTCATATTTTTTTACATAATCTTTCGGCCACAGTTTTCTTGGAATTTTAGTACCACATGTTGGGTTCCGTTTCATATCATCCATAGCACGATTAATAAATTCATATAGTTTTTTATCTTCAAATTTTCCTTTAGCTAAATATTCAAACTCTTCTTTTAATTTTTGATTTACAAATGCTACAAATTTTTCTTTTATCATCTAACTATTAATCCCTGCGATATAAGTTTCTTTATTCTTTCCGGATTATATGTCCAAAACACAATTCCATCTCTTTTGTCTATCATAATCTTTCCGGATTCTTCTAAATAATCTAATATCATTTGAAAAGTCTGATACATCATCTTTCTAGGCAATTTCTTCCATAATTGATACTTCCCACATTTTTGGCTGTATTTTATTATAGTTTTCTCTACCATAATTACAGATTCTAAAGTCGGGCTATGTATTCTATATTTCATCTTATATAACTATATATAATACATCTATATAAACTTTTCTAAAGAATTAATTTAACATTTCAATCTGAATATTTACACCATCAGGTATAGGAACTCTCATAACTAATCTTAAAGCTCTTTCATCTACACCTAAATCAATCAATCTTTTATGTATTCTCATCTCGAATTTTTCAAAAGAAGCTTTACCTTCTCCATCCGGA
>DATDYQ010000057.1:0-8409 GCA_035288965.1 Candidatus Nanoarchaeia archaeon | reverse complement strand
TGGAAATAAAATATTTGGAACAAATTATTTGCCTTTTGGAAAAGAATTAAATAATTATGCTACAATAAATAGTAAGTTTAAGTTTACAGGAAAAAATTATGATGCAGATAATGGATTAAATTACTTTAATGCACGTTATTATAATCCAAACACCGGAAGTTTTGTTTCTAATGATCCTATGTTTAAAACAGAGGATGGTGGTTATCAATATGTCAATAATAATCCCCTAATAATAACTGATCCTAGTGGAGAGACAGTTAGAGCTGTTAATGAAAAAGACGGATTACCTTTTAAATATGGAGATGATATTAAGATTAATGAAATAATAGCTAATTTTAAAAATAGTCCTGGATTAAAAAATAAAGAACTAATGAAAAGATTTATTGCTGTTGATAATTATAAACAGGATGTTATTATATTTTATCCGGATAACTTTGATGAAATTGCTAGAAAATATGGAAAGGGCGATGATCTTGATCCAGATGGCCCTAAAATAACAATAGCTTTAACATTTAAATTAAAAGATAAAGATAAGGTTTTAGTTGTTTTATCTAAAGAGAAAATAGAAATATTAGAAAAAATTGGGTGGCTTGATGAAAATAGGAAAAATGGAATTATTGGAGGACATGAATTGCTTGGACATGGATATGATTTTATTAATCCGGGAAGATTTACAACATCTGATGAGTTTGAAGCTTCTGCGGATAGAATACAGATGCGATATAGCGGATATAATGTGTTTGCAATAACGCAAGATGATTTTAATAATTATGTAACTGAGTTAAATAATAAAGTTACTCAAGATTATTTTGATGCATTAGAAAAAAGAACCAAAGAACTTGAAAGAGGAAACAGAGTTAGAATGCAATATGATTTTAGCAAAATGGATAAAGAAATATTAAAAAATTTAAAATAATTATTTGGTTGAATCTGGCTTAGTTTTATATAATACACTATCTAATGATGCTGATGTTGTTTCTACAGCTTCTCCTGTTACTATACCATATGGTCTTTTTGGTTTTAATTGAAGTTTTCCATTAATTATTGCGTAATCATTTGCTTGATCTTTTGGAATAACTGCATTCGGATCATGGATTGGATCAGTTGGGTTGGTATAAATAGTATCAGATTGCGCTTGATAATTTACTGATGCATTTGGATTGTAAACTCTAACAGGATGTTTAGCGTGTTGAATTGAACCACAGCCTAATGCATAAACTCCTAAAGCTAATGCTGCAAGTCCTCTTAATATTGGTGTTCTTGCAGTGCATTTCGTTAAATTTTCATATGGATTTCTCATTTTATTATACCTCCAATTTTTTTCCCGTTATTAAATCATTTTCATAAAGCTTATTTCTTGCAACTGTAAAGTGACTTCTTAAAGTATCATCAGTTTTAAGATCTTCTATAATTAAGTTCAATCTATTATATAAATTTTTTCGGGCATGACGATTTGATATCATTGGATCATAATATGCTCCATACGGAAGTGCTATTGAGTGTGAACCGTTTGTTGGCCATGGTATTAATGGATTAGAATAAGGCACACTACTTTCAACTCCAGCACCTTCTTCATTAAAGAAATTAATTGCATTTTTTCCTTCCAAACGTATTTGTTGAAACATTGCAGCGATATCATAAACTACATGAGCTCTTTCAATATCAAATCCAGGAAGATATTTTTCATGTTCTTTAAATCTTGGATCTTGATTGCTTTTTTCTAATGCTTCCCTAACAATTTCTATCTCTGTTTCTCTTTCAATTTTTGTTAATGTAGTTGAAATTGTTCTCGCAAAACTAAATATATAATGTCCTTTAGCAATCAGACCACTATGGGAAGTGTCAAATATAACACTTACCCTCTCTCCATTAATTCTTCTAAAACCTGAATTATTTGGATATTGATCTCCTACATCATAAATTGGAACTTTATCGCCTTCATCAGATGTAAGTTTAAATACTAAAGGTTTTAATGACTCAACTATTTCGTTTAATCTTCTTTGAACATCTCTTTTTGTTTCTTGAGGAATTGTCCCTCTTCTTAAATTTTGAACAAATATTTCTCTATCGTTTTCTTTTAATCTTAAATAATGGGCATGATATAAAGCATATTCTACATAATACTTCATGCTTCTTAATAAATTAGTTTCCGGATTTTTACTTAAATCTCTAGATATTCTAGTAATTCTTTGATGATCATCTTGATTAGTTAAATAAGCTACTGTAGCTGTCCTACTTGCTCTTAACATGGTATCAGACATAGATAAGAAAATTTCTTTTTCGATTTGTCTCAATTGAGATATTTCTTCTTCTAATTTAGCTATATTAAGATGTTTGTCTTCTATTTTTCCGTTTCTTTCTGCTATTCCCCTATCTGTTGCTATAATATCTAGATCATGAGTTTGAAAATCTATTGGAAGCGCTTCAACTAAAAGTGCTTCTAATATTTCTCTGTCTCCATTATTCTTTATCCAAGGATAACTAAATGTATCATATGGAATTGGACATGGTTGTTCACGATCATGTAAAAATTCTAGATGATCGTATTTATTTTTAACCATACTTTTTGTTTTTGGAAGAGAACCCCATCTTTGTTTTAATTGTTGCTCTGTATATATCTGTAAAAAAAATGCTGCAAGTCTTTCTTGAGATGTTCTATTTTCTAAAGATATTCTTACACCATATCCTCTGACTACAGGTGCTCTTGGTTTTGTTCTAGATTTAGTTGTTTCAAAGTCACCTAATAATTCCAAATTGGGTATATTCCTATAATAACTATCTTGAGTTACATCTGGTGGTAATGGAGGATCTTCTTCTAAAACATTTGATCCATTTTGTTCATTCTTCATGATTTTTAAATCTGGAAATACCATATTTAAACCTTGCTATTGTGTCTATTTTATAGTAATTACTAGCTATAAACTCTTCTGATAATATCATGCGTTTCAGATATAGTGTCTTTAAGATTTTCAAGTATGATTGGAATATTCTTTTTGTTGTAAACTTTATCATATAATGCGGTACATTCATCAGCAATATTTTTCTTATTAAAAGATAAAGAATATGCCAACTCAATATCCTTGTTATAATAAGATTTCATAGCGTTTTCATATGTATAAACCACCTTACTGTAAATTGCTAAAATTTTAGCAAAATTTTCTTTATCTTCTTTTTTGATTTTATCTAAATATTTAGCAAATCTTTTTGCATGATCTGCTATTCTTTCTATATTATTTATTATACTTCTATATTCAAAGGTTTCATATGATGCTATTTTTAAAGATTTTCCAAGATTAGGATCTTTTAAAGATGCTCTCAAAATTCTTACACCTAGATACATAAGTCTATTAACATCAAAATCTCTTGAACTGATTTGTAAAAAATTTGTATTTTTATCGGAATTTATTATATCATCCATCATAGACCTTAAAATATTATCCATTTTTCTTATTATAGTATCTATAGAAATTGATTGTAAGTCTAAGAAGTCTTTTGCAATAATAAAATTGTTACCTTGCTCAATAATTTCAAGAGCCATAAGATGTCTTATAGCATCTTTAATTTCTCCCTCATATTTCCTTACATTTTCACCTGAGATTTTTATTGTATTATGATCATTTAGATAGGCAGATATTATCTCTCTTCGAATTCTTTCTATTTCTTTATCTTTAGTATTAATATTTATTTCCTTAAATTCTCTTTCATTTTTAGTAAGTTTTGGGGTAAAAGTTAATTCACTATCACCGTTTTCTTCAAAGTAGATTGTATCTCCTTTGTTTAATTTATTTCTTCTTAACCACTCATTTGGTAAAGAAACTACATGAGATGAATTTCCAAATTTTATTATCTTTCTATATTCCATAAATTACCCCCCATATATAGTGTATATATAAAATATAAGATATATAGAATAGCTATATATATTTAAAGGTTTTGATTGTAATTTAGGGGGGGTTAAAATGAAAAATAGAATTAAGAATGATCTAGAATTTAGAGATGAACTAGATTTAATGAGCGAAGATGGAGCTTTTGAAGCCTTAGAAAGTGATGAAATAACTGATGGGGAGCAAGGTTTTATCATAGGAACATTAAGTGCTTATGAAGAAGATGATGAGTGGGAAGAGGAAGAATAAATTTATTTAAAAACTTCAACAACTTTACTAAAGAAAGTTCTGTCTGTTTTTTCTGGTTTAACTTCAATTTTTGATAGTTCTTCAAACAACTGTTTTTCTTTCTTAGATAATTTAGTTGGTGTTTTAATAAAAATTTCAACATATAAATCACCATTACCACTATAATCAAGATGCTTAACACCTTTACCTTTTAACCTGAAAATAGTGCCTGATTGAGTACCAGATGGAATTTTCATTGTGATTTCATCTTCTAAAGTTGGAATTTTAATTGAAGTACCCAGAACAGCTTGTGAAAATGTGATCAAAATTTTATAATATAAATCGTCTTCTCTTCTTTCAAATAATTCATCTTTTTCTACTTGAATTACTAGGAATAAATCTCCTGAGTTTCCATTTTTCACAGCCTCGCCCTCTCCTTTAATTCTTAAAGTTGAGCCTGTATCAATACCAGCTGGAATTTTCACTGAAAGTTTTTTTACCTCATTTACTAATCCAGAACCATTGCAATGTTTACATTCGTGTTTAGCATATCTTCCTAGACCATGACATTTAGAACAAGCACCGGTTGTAGCAAAATAACCGAAAGGAGTTCTTCTAGTTACAGTTGAGTAACCTGAACCTTTACAAGTTGGGCAAGTTTCTAGTTCTTTATCTTTAGCTCCTGTTCCATCACATTCTTTACATTGCGTTTTTTTATTAAGATTAATATCTTTTGTAAATCCAAAAGCAGCTTCTTTTAATGAAATTTTTACTGAATATTGTAAATCATTACCCCTTTGTCTTCTTTGTTGTCTAGAACCACCAAAAAACATGTCAAATATATTATCTACTCCAGACGATCTTCCGAATATTTCATCGAAGATATCAAAATCAAATCCTCTAAAAATATCTTCTTGTGTATATCTTTGATCAAATCCAGCATGACCAAACTGATCATATTGTGTTTTTTTATTATCATCACTTAGAACAGCATAGGCTTCTGATATTTCTTTGAACTTTTCATTAGCATCACTTTCTTTACTAACATCTGGATGGTATTTTTTAGCTAACTTTTTATATGCTGATTTAATCTCATCTTTAGATGCCGTTTTAGCTAATTCAAGTATTTCGTAATAATCACGCTTTGTCATAATAAAAAGGGAAAAAGACTAGTTTTTATTTCTTTTTGTTTTCAGATTTATCCTCAAATTCAGCATCTCTTACATTATCTTTAGGTTCTTCTTGTTTTTGAGAGGCTTGCTGATAAAGTTCAGTTGATGCTTCTTGAACGATTTGATTAAGTTCTTCTAGTTTTACTTTTATTTTAGAAGCGTCTTTTGGCTCTTCAACTAACAATTTCTTTAATTCATCTATTTTAGATTTAATATTATCTATTTTTTCATTTTTAACTTTGCCTTCAAAGTCTTTCAATAATCTTTCTGTAGAATAAACTAAAGAATCTGCTTGATTTATTATTTCAATATCATCTTTTCTTTTCTTGTCTTCTTCAGCATGTTGTTCAGCTTCTTTTCTCATTTTTTCAATATCAGTTTCATTAAGCTTTTGAGAGGCTGTTATTTTGATAGATTGTTCTTTTCCTGTCCCAAGATCTTTGGCTGTTACGTGAACAATTCCATTTGCATCTATATCAAATGAAACTTCTACTTGAGGTATTCCACGAGGGGCTGGAGGCAAACCAATTAAATCAAATCTTCCAAGACTTTTATTATCTAAAGCCATTGCTCTCTCTCCTTGCAACACGTGGATTGTAACTGCTGTTTGATTATCTGCTGCTGTTGAGAAGATTTGAGATTTTTTAGTTGGTATGGTTGTATTTCTTTCAATTAATTTAGTGAAAACACCACCTAAAGTTTCAATTCCTAAACTTAATGGAGTTACATCTAAAAGTAAAACATCTTTTACCTCTCCTGATAATACTCCTGCTTGGATTGCTGCTCCTAAAGCAACACATTCCATCGGATCAACTCCACGTTCTACTTTCTTGCCAATATAATCTTCAACAAACTTTTGTAAGATGGGCATTCTTGTTGGTCCACCAACTAAAACTATTTTATCAATATCTTTTATTGTCAATTTAGCATCTTTTATTGCTTGATCAACAGGAGATTTACATTTATTAACAATAGGAGAAACTAAATCTTCTAGTTTTGCTCTTGTTATTTTCATAACTAAATGTTTAGGTCCTTTATTTGTTGCTGAGATAAAAGGTAAGTTAATTTCAGTTTCCATTACAGTAGATAATTCAATCTTAGCTTTTTCTGCTGCTTCTCTTAATCTTTGCATTGCTGTTTGATCTTCGCTTAAATCAATGCCTTCTTTGGATTCAAAATCTTTTAAAATAAAATTAACTAGGACATTATCCATGTCTGTTCCACCAAGTTGAGTGTCTCCTGATGTAGATTTAACTTCGAAAACTCCATCTCCAAATTCCATAATTGTAACATCTAAAGTTCCACCACCAAAATCAAAAACCAGGATTTTTTGTTCTTTATGTTGCTTATCTATTCCATAAGCTAAGGAAGCTGATGTTGGTTCATTTACTATTCTTATAACTTCTAATCCAGCTATTGTTCCTGCATCTTTTGTTGCTTGTCTTTGGTTGTCGTCGAAATAAGCTGGGACTGTGATAACGGCTTTTTCTACTTTTTCTCCTAAGAATGATTCTGCATCTCTTTTAATTTTTTGTAGAATAAATGCTGATATTTGTTGAGGAGTATATTCTTTTCCTAAAATTTTATACTTATGAGTAGTTCCCATTTTTCTTTTAGCTGCTGTTATTGTACCTTCTGGATTTGAGATTGCTTGTCTTTTTGCTGGTTCTCCAACTAAAACTTGACCATCTTTTGTGAAAGCTACCACACTTGGAAATGCTTTTCCATATAATGATGCTCCTTCTGCACTTGGAATTATTTTTGAATGCCCTGCTTCTAAGAAAGCTGCAGCGGAATTCGAAGTTCCTAAGTCCACGCCTATAGTTTTGCTCATTTTATTTTCCTCCATACAAATCTAAAATTTTATTTACTGTTTCTTGTTTTTTACTGTGTTTAAGATGAATTCCAATAAGATTTACCCAATCCATTAAACTAGACATATGAACATTAATTCTTTGAATTTTCTTTTTTGGATTTATTTTTCTTCCCTGCAAATAATAATCTGTACTTCTAGATTTTAGATTTAAAATTGAAAATTTTATATTTTTACTTTTTAAGAAATTGCATATTCTATCTAACAAGAAACTGTTTGAATTGTATAGGTATAAATTAAAAGTATTATAATCTTTACTCTTTAAAACACTTCCTTCAGCATCCCAAAAAGCTGCAATAAACTGTTTAGCTAACTCTTCGTTATTAAAAATATAATCAATTGTATCGTACCTTATCTCTTTATTATCTCTAATTAGATTAGCTATTCTTCCATTAGATAATCTTAATCTCCATAAACCATTTTCTCTTTCTTCTTCAGTTATTGTTCCATATGGTTTTAGATATTCGAAAAGTACTTCTCTTAATTTTCTATTTTTGTTAAAAACTTCAATCATATATTGTTGACTCGAACCATCGCCTAAGGTAAACCCAATTACATATGCTAATTCGGGAGTAATTTTAACAGTTACAGACTTATAAGTTATATCATCTTTTGTTAGGATAATAGTTGAATCTTCATTTCCAGGAAAGGCTTTGCTAAAAATATGATTTCTAACGGGTTTAATATTCAATAATTTAAACCAATGTTCTAAGGTAGAATCTGGAATTCCTGTAATGATTTCAATTTCTGTAATATCAAATTTTGGGTAAATTGTGTTAATGAATTCTTTAAGTTTATTTTCACCAACTTTTTTTTTTATAGTTCTAAAATCATGATTATTCTTTCTAAGGATATTTATATCATTCCTGACTTTATCAAATTCTTCTTTTTCCATTTGATTTATTAAAAGTGATTGTGTATTAAGCTTGCTCATTTTTCATCTATTGTTTTATTATCTATATTTTCCTCCAATTGTTTTGCAATTTTAACTTTTGCATGTCTTAATATTTTATCATGAATGAAATATCCCTTTTGTAGTTCTTCAACTATTGTTTCAGGCTCTTTATCTGAAACTTCTTGTAGTAATACTTCATGTTTATGTGGATCGAATTTTTCATTTGTTGTTTTCATTTCTCTTAATCCTTCTTCCTCTAATATTTTTTTAAATTTTAAATGCAAGAGTTGAAGACCTTTTTTAAGATCTTCAACATTTGCGGTTGATGTGTTCAATGCTTGATCGAAATCATCTAGT
>DATDYQ010000056.1:0-7753 GCA_035288965.1 Candidatus Nanoarchaeia archaeon | reverse complement strand
GTAAGAGAAGTAAAAGATATTCCTGCTCATGTTAAATTAATGAAGAAATTAGAATTAGTTGATTATGAAGAAGCAAGTGATCCTGGAAACTTTAGATATTATCCAAAAGGAAGATTGATTAAAAGTTTAATTGAAACTTGTGTAACAGAAAGAACGATAAAATATGGAGCTTTTGAGGTTGAAAGTCCGATAATGTATAATTTTAATCATCCGGCTTTAGCTAAATATTTACAAAGATTTCCAGCAAGACAATATATAATTGAAAGTGATAAAAATAGATATTTCTTAAGATTTTCAGCTTGTTTTGGACAGTTTTTAATTGCTCATGATTCAACTATTAGTTATAAAAATTTACCTTATAGAATTTATGAATTAACAAGATATAGTTTTAGAAGAGAACAAAGAGGAGAGTTAACTGGATTAAGAAGATTGAGAGCATTTACAATGCCAGATGTTCATTGTATGTGCCAAGATATGAAACAAGCTTTAGAAGAATATAAAGTAAGATTTCAATTATGCAAAGAAGTTTTAACTTCTATTGGATTTAGCTTAGATGATTTTGAATTAGCTTTTAGAGTAACTAAAGACTTTTATGATGAAAATAAAGAATTAATTAATAATCTAGTTAAAGATATTGGAAAACCTGTATTGTTAGAGATGTGGGATGAAAGAAAATTTTACTTTATATTAAAATATGAATTTAATTTTGTTGATGGAAATGAAAAAGCAAGTGCATTATCTACTGATCAGATAGATGTTGAAAATGGAGAGAGATTTGATATTAACTTTATTAATAAAGAAGGGAAGAAAGAACATCCATTAATATTACATTGCAGTCCTTCGGGAGCTGTTGAAAGAGTGATTTATGCTTTACTTGAGAAAGCAGCTAAAGAGAAAGTACAGAAATTACCTTTATGGCTTACTCCTAGTCAAATAAGAATAATTCCTGTAAGTTCAGATAAACATTTGAAATATGCAGAAAAATTAGCTGATGGGTTTGAAAATATTAGAGTTGATATTGATGATAATGATGATACAATAAATAAAAGAATAAGAAATGCAGAAGAAGAATGGTGCAGCTATATATTGGTTGTTGGAGATAAGGAAATGGATGGGAAGAAGTTAATGGTAAGAAGAAGAGAAGATGGAAAACAATTAGAGATGAGTAAGGAAGAGTTAGTTAAAGAGATTAAAGATAAAGTAAAAGGAATGCCATTTAAAGTTTTAAGTTTGCCAAGATTGTTAAGCAAAAGAGCTATATTTTCAAAATGATAGAGAACTTAAAAAGAGACTTTGAAATTTTACAGGAAAATGAGAAGTTTAAAGAATGGAAAGAGAAGAATAATGAAAGTTATCTATGTTCTGCTTTTTTAATGAATGAAGATAATAAAGGAAATTGGCAGATTGATTATTTTAATCCTTCAAGTTGGGATATAACTAGTTTTTTAGTAAGGGAGAAAGAGATTAAGATTAATAATCCAGAGAAGATATTTCAGAAAGAGAAAGAGAAAGTTAAAGAATTAGTTATTGAGAATGTTAAAGTAAGTTATGAAAAAGTAAATAAAATGATGAAAGAATTGTTAAAAGAAAAATATTCTAGCGAAAGACCAGATAAGAAGGTATTTGTTTTGCAAGTTATAGAGGAAACAATTTGGAATGTAACTTATATTAATTCTAGTTTTAATATATTAAATGTTAAGATAAGTGCTGAGAATGGAAAAGTTTTAAGTGAGAATTTAAGTCCGGTGTTTAGTTTTAAGACGGATGAGAAATAAAATGAAAAGCAAAATAGCATCTATAAAACACGATAAAGTTAGAATCTATTTAAGAGCGGTAAAAGAAACAAAAGAAAAGAAAAATAAGAATATTAACAGATTTAAACAAGAAATTAAAGAGAATTTTGGAGTTATCTTTGGATTTCCAGTTACATATAATGGTGAATTTACAGAAATTGTTTTAAAAGATAAAACAAGAATACAAATACTTAAGGGTGATAAATATTGGCATATAATATTATACGGAAGAAAAAGAGGGAATGTTCTTAAAATATTTTTTAAGTATTTTGAAATTATGGAACCAAAAAAATGAAACTAAAAGATAAAGTAATTGTAATAACAGGAGCTGGAAAAGGATTAGGAAAAGAGTTAGCTGTAATGTTTGCGAAAGAAGAAGCTAAAGTTGTAATAAGTTCTAGAACAAAGAAAAATATTAAAGATGTTGCTAAAGAAACTAATGCTTATCCAATTATTTCTGATGTAAGAGATGAAAAGCAAGTAAAAAAATTAGCTGAAAGAACAATTAAGAAATTTAAGAAAATTGATATTTGGATAAATAATGCAGGAGTAAGAATACCACATAATAATGTAGAAGAAACTGATTGGAAAAGAGCTCATGATATGATGGAAATAAATTTATTTGGAACTATTTATGGATCTAAAGAAGCTATTATTCAAATGAAGAAACAGAAATCAGGCGTTATTATAAATATTTTATCAACAAGTGCATTAGAAGGCAGAGCTAATTTATCAGCGTATGCTGCAAGTAAATTTGCTGTTGTTGGATTTACACAATCCTTAAGAGCAGAAGCAAAGCCATATAATATTTCAGTAATTTCAGTCTATCCTGGAGGTATGAGAACGGAATTCTTTAGAGAACAAATTCCTAGTGATTATGAACAATATCAAGATCCTAGAATAGTTGCTGAAGGAATAATTAATAATTTAAAGAATGATAAGATTGAAGAAGAATTAATATTGAGAAGAAAGTAAGGAAGTTTTGAAAAGAAACCTTTAGGTGTCTTTTCCCTCTGTAAAAGTTTCTAGTACAAATTAATTTTCTATTAAAATATTAAGTGCTCCTGCCGGGATTTGAACCCGGGTTACAGGATCGAAAGTCCCGTGTCCTGGACCGAACTAGACTACAGGAGCATAAGGAAAATTAGAATTTATATGTTTTAAAAAGGTTTCTATATACTACCGAAAGTTATATAAGTTGTTATTGACATATATATTCATGGCAAAAAAATATACTATAATTATTGAAAAGGATGAAGAAGGTTGGTTTGTTTCTGAAGTAATTGGATTGCCTGGATGCCATACTCAAGGTAAAACTATAGATCAATTATTAGAGAGAACTAAAGAAGCTATAAAAGCATATTTAGAAAGTGAAGAAGAGCCTGAAGTGGAAGCTGATTTTATTGGAATTCAACAAATTGAGGTGTAATTCTTGGCTAAGTTACCTAGACTTACTGGAAAAGAACTAGGGAAAATTGTTGAAAAATTAGGTTTTAAATTTGATCATCAAACAGGAAGTCATATGATTTACAAACATATTGATGGAAGAAGAACGACTATTCCTTCTCATGGAAAAGAACAAATCGGTCCGGGATTACTTAATAAGATAATTAAACAAGATTTACAAATTAATAGAGAAGAATTCTTAAAATATTATAAATAAATATGGGCCCAAGGAGATTTGAACTCCCGACCCCCAGCTCACTTAGGGTCCCAGATGTTGCCTGGAATGTCATATAAGACTGGTGCTCTAACCAGGCTGAGCTATGGGCCCATTAAACAATAAAAGCTTTTAGAATTATATTTAAAGGTTTTGGATGGTTTTGATTAGAGTAATAACACTAATCTTTTAAGTTTATCTCACTTATAATTAACATGAATAAAGCCTTTTATGTTGACACTTGTATTTGGCTGAATTTTTTTCAGAAAGAAGAGATGAAAGCAAGGGAATTCCATATTGGAAGTTAGCAGAGGATTTTCTAGATAAAGTAATTTTTTCTGAAAGCGATATTATAATTTATTCGGATGTTATTCTGAGGGAATTACAAATAATATTAAGTAAAAAAGAATATAAAAATGCCAATAATTTTTTAGAAAATGAATTAAAATTTCAATTTATTAAAATTTTGATGGAAGATAGAAATGAAGCCAGAAAATTAGAATCTAAATATGGATTTAATATAGGTTTTTATGACCTTGTGCACATTTCTATATCAAAAAGATTAAATTTTATTTTTGTAACTAGAGATAATCAATTGATAGAAATAGCCAAAGAGAATAATATAAATGTAAAAAAACCTGAAGAATTATTATAACTTATTTAATCCTTTTTATGAAAATCTTCCTTAGCTAATATCTTTCTAGCTTTTCTTACTGCTTCAACAGAATTTCCTATCTTTTTTATAGAACCTACTTGTTTATGCAATACAAATCTTCTGATAGCATCCCGTATAACATCAGACTTACTAGAGTAATGTCCTTTATCTACAATATCATCAATTTCAGATTCTAGTCCTTTAGGTATTCTTACTTGAATTAAAGACATTGTCATTGTACTACAAATGTAATGTTATTAGATATATAAGGTTTTCTATTAGATGGGCGAGCCAGGATTTGAACCTGGATCCATCGGTCTGGAGCCGACGACACTAACCGGCTTATGCTACACGCCCTTAGATTATAGTATAAAATGTTATTTTATAAAGCTTATTATTTATAATGTAAAAGAATTTCATCTATCTCATCGTCTGTTATTGAACAGCCATGAAGCTTGACTGCCCATAATGCTCCATCAAGTAAATCTTTTTTTAATTCAGGATGAAATCCTTTATTTGTTATATATTTATCAAGAATTTTTAGTTCGTAAGCTGCAATTATTAGTTCAGATGAACGTAGAATGTTAATTTTTTTCATTTTTAGATTAAATTCTTTCAAGTTTTTTGTGTCTATTTTAACATCTTTTCCTAGTTTTTTCTTTAATAATTTAGATAATTTATAAGGATCTTCTACTAATAATCTTATTGTTCTTTCATCTACTACTAAAGCATCGGAGTTAAGTATAATTGCTAAAGCTAGACATTCTACTTCTGCCAAGTCTAGAATTTTTATATATTCATTTTTTGATTTGAAGATATTGTTTGATATTGCTAATAGTTTTAATGATTCTTGCCTTAATTCAGTTGATTCATACAAAGAGATTATGTTTTCTTCTACAATTTCTTTTATCATTAATGCCTCTAACTTAAATCTTTTGGTAGATAATGGACGATTAATAACTTCTTGCTTTACTGAATCTGTGATGTAAAAATCACCTTGGAATTGTTTTTTTAGTGGTTCAAGTATCCAAAGCAAGCTATTTGTAGCTAAACTTATTATTGAACTTGAATCTATTGCTAAGCTTTTCATCTTGTTTGATTAAATAAATTTTGACATTTATTGTTAATGCATTTAGTCTCTCCATTTCCTGCAATTCCTGTACAAAAATCAGGACAAGCTGCATTTTTATTTACAAATTTATCATAATATTGTTTATTACCAACAAAACAATCTCCTGTTTTAGTATCAATACCCCCACATACACAATCTGAATCTTGCTGACAAGAAAGTTTGTCTATTGTTTCATTTGGAGAATATTTCATTAATAATAAAACAACAGCTAATATTACTCCTAGAATTAAAACTAATCTTATAACTGTTTTTATTAAAGAAAAGATTAGCAAAAATACTATGATCGCGATAGCTATGCCTAATATCAATGCAATTGCTAATCCAGTTAGAGAAAATACTATTGCTGAAATTATTACAATTAATATTATTCCGATTATTTTCATTAAAGTGTTCATTTTATATTAAAAACTTTTTTTGTTATTTCAATTCTTTTCTCTATTGGAATTGTTTTGTTAATTGATATATCTGCTATTGTTGTATTGCCTATATAATTAAGTAAATCCCATTTTGAAATTCCAAGCAATTCTGAAATTCTGCCGATTGAAATTCCATATTCATAAAATTTAGAGCCTTTTTTAATAGCAGATGAAGATAACATTTCTTCAATGTAAAGATTAAGTCTTTTGTCAAACGATTTAATTGTTGTCAAAATTTTTTTTGTTTGTAAATCTATAGAATTATCATTTTTTTCTAATAAAGATATTGTATTTTTAATTTCTATTTTAACTTTTTTATAAAACTCATTAAAATTATATTCTGATTGGTGTTTTTCAAGTATCTTTGATAAAGAATAACTGATAATAGATAGAAAAATTGAGAAATTATCTTGGTGAAGAGAAGCGTGATTTATGGCTTCTGTGCTTAAATCTCTAAGTTTTTGAGGATTTTTTAAAGAAAAGAAAGAATACACTTTCTTTGTTAAAGTTATTAATTCGTTGTCAACATCTTGCATAATTATAAACAATAATCAAGTTAAATAAATGTTTCGGTTTATTTTTTTCTATAAACTTTATATAATTTTATGCTTCTTTGTATTAGCATTGTTAATGAAACCAATATTAAAAAGATTATTATTAAATTTGGAAGGTATAATGGATTATTTGCACTTCTGAAAACAGCTGTTTGTTGAATTGTGTTTAGAATATTATTAATGTCTGTTTCTTGTAAATCTTGTGAAGGTTGTGTTGAAGTTTCTTCTGGCTTTTTCGATAAGGGAGTTACTGTTAAGCTAACTTTTTCGTTTTTATCAATACTATTTAATTTAATTGAAATATCTGGATAACTATCTTCATTTAAATCAACAAAGATAATTTCGCCAATTTTTATTAAAAATGTTTGCGCTTTTGAGTTTATTGTTATAAATATTGAATCTTTATGAACATTTGTTATTTCTATATTATGGATTTCTGTAGAAACTTCATTTGTATTGGCATTATTAAGTTCTACTGACAGTTCTATTTTATCATCTCTTTTCATATCATTAAATATTTGGGCTTCATTTGATGAAGATATTGTTGAAGGTGATCTTTGTAATGAAGATGATGTAGTTGAACCACCACCTCCGCCACCGCCTCCACCACTACCTCCTGAATCTCCTACAGATAATGATGTTCCTGCTTCTTGGCTTCCAACATCAAATAATCGTCTTTGAGTAAACACAGATGAATTTTCTGCTTTTGTAGGGGCTTCACATTGAACTCGCCATCCGTAAGTATTATCAACACTAAATGAAGAAACATTAATTGTTAAATTCATTCCTTTATTGATTCCAGTAATTGTTGTGTTTGGAGTATGTTCTATATAAACTGTACAATTGCCTATTGGGTCTGGAGAAGTTACATTAAATGTAAATGTTAAGTTTGGATTTGTTGTTTCATAACCTGTTGGTGGAAATACTAAAGATACATTAATAGATGTATTAACTGTAAATATTATTGAACTTGAATTTATTGTATTAACAGAATCATTAGCATATAATGTTAATGTATGGCTTCCTTCACTTGTTACATTGAATGTTATGTTGTTTGTTATTGTTGTGTTTGATGTGAAATCAAGAGAATAGAAATGAGCGCTTGCTGTTCCGTTTTTTGTAAAGTTTAATGGAATTGAAGTTGAGCCGTTATAAGTAATATTTGAGGGGTGATTTATGATGGAAGCATTGATTACATAAGCGGGAGAAGTTACTGTAAAGGTATTATTAGAAGAAGCCCAGGCTTTGTTATTAGAAGAGTCTGTTGAAAGACAATTCCATAAATAATTTCCTGGTTGAATATTCGCTACTTGGAATGTACCTGCTAAAGCTAATTTTTGGGTATTTAAAACTCTTTGAGTTTGATTAGCTACAAATGATCCTGAAATATTATGATAAAGAGTGATATTAATTAATTGCGCATTATCTGTAGCGTTACATTTAAATGAATGTGATGTTGAAGTATTTGATAATGCATTTGAAGGAGAAACTAAGGTTGTAACAGGGGCTGTTGCTTCTGATGTACATGTTAAATTTAAATAAG
>DATDYQ010000055.1:0-8547 GCA_035288965.1 Candidatus Nanoarchaeia archaeon | reverse complement strand
ATGCCAATAGATGATGAATTAAAAAAATTACCTAAAAGTGAAGTCAGCTTAGAAGAGAAAGTTGTAGCTCCTGAGCAAATAAAGACCCTTCCTATTGTTACTCATTTACCAGAATATTTAGAAAATAAAATTACCGTACAAGAAAATGGAATAGAAGTGTCTTATCTTGGAGAAGCATTAAATTTAGAGTTTCGTCAGGGAAACATAATAGGAACAGTAAAATTAACAAGATCGGCAAGAATATTGGGTGAAAGAAAGAAAATAACTATACAGTTATCCCCCCTAAGAATAAAAAGAGAAAGTGTTAGTTATTATTATAATCATATTGATTGGGAGATTTCCTCTGATGGGGCTGTTGGTCTTGCTGAAGTGGATTCTTCAGAGAATTATTCTATGAATTATAAAACTTCTTTAAAATATGCTGGCAATGAACAGAGACTAGTATTGCCCAATGAACTCTTGGATGAAATTTTTTATTCTATAACTAAAAAATTAGAAGATTATATAACAAAATAATCAAAGATAAATATTATAAGGTTATTAAACAGGGTTGTTAATATGAAGATATTACAAATAAAAAAACATGGAAGTTATGAAATATGTGTTAGTGATAACGGGATGAATGTTGTTAAAGATTCACTTGCATGTGTTGTTCCTCTAAATTTTGATTATTATGGTGTGAGAGATGGATTTCCTGACAGTAGATTAGATCATGAGTTAGAAATTGGAGAATGTGCTTTAGATTTTTATTATCATGTAGATTTTAGTAAGAGAGATGATGCAATTGATGATCTAAAGAAGAGATTTGTTTCTGATTTTGAATCATTGGAAAAGGTTTGTGAGAATATGGGTTTTAAACTTGAATGTACAAGATTAAAAAACATTTATAATATAAAAGTGTTGACTATGGTTGTGCCTTTTCGATTTAGAATAAGGGGAATTTAATTCTTTCTTTGTTTAAAGTATATTATAACCAATGATGCTACGATAATTGCAATGATTATTAATATTGAGTTTAATAAATTTATTTTTACTCCAATTCTGTTTAAGTAAAAAATTATTAATGGAACGATTGCTATTGATAGTGCAAAACTTAATGTTATTCTTTCTATTGAATCTATTTTATGTTCTTTTGTTGATTCTGGAAAGAAAATATATGTGATGAAATATCCTGGGATAAACAAAACAAATAATGTTCCAAATACTATCCTAAATGATGTTGTTATTGTAAGAAAAGGAGCTAGAATAAATGATATTATTATCAATGAAATGATTACTGCAAGCCAGACTTTAAATATCTTTTCCATAATATATTTTAAAAGAATAGTATTTAAAAGCTTTTTGATTATGTAAATAAGCATGTCAGACAACGGAGATAATAAAGATACAATATTGCTAGATACATCTTTTTTAGCAGAACCTATAAATGAGGGATATATCAGTGTAAGGGATGGTGTTCCGTTTACATCAACAACAGATTTTGTTCTTGATTATGAAAGAAAAGAGAGTTTTTATAATGGTATTATAGAAAACCTGAAAAATCCTGATCAGAGAGTTTTTACCAGCATAGGTTGTTTAAAGGAATTTAGTAATTTTGTTGAACATTATCTTGCTAGAATTGTAAATCTTAAATATCTTGGAAGTCCAGGGGCGAAATATCCTAGGACATATTCTAAGGAGCATATGAAATATTTTGACTGTTTGTTAAACAGAGTAAAAAATGTAAGGAGTTTACTGAGAAATAACTTATATAAAGCTGAATTTCCGGATAAGCTTGAGGTGATAGAAAATTTATTTGTTGAAATTGGAATAAGGTATAGGGTTAAGAAACCTAATGAATCTTTAATTAATGATGGAAAAAGAAGACACAGGTTTAACGATGAAAGATTATGTGCTTTAGCATTTTATGAATTAATTGTTAATGATAATAGCACTTATATTGCAACGAAAGACAATGATATAATAATCTTATTAAATGTTTTTAACAGGTTAATTGAACCTATAGCTAAAGATTTGGATAAACATATTGGTACTTGTTATTATTTTGATGGTGAATTTAAGAAAAATGTTAGCAGAGCTGGTTTTATGGTAAGATTTGAAGATAGAGATTATGTATTTAAAATTCTTGAAGAAAAAGTGTTATGATCTATTTGGACAAAAATATGATGCATAATATCTTTCATTATATTTTTCAACTTTGACTAATATTCTATCTTCAGGGTAATGGGCAATATATCCATCTTTATATTTTGATCTGTCTCCGTGGTTACGATGCAGGAAAACATCATGATTTTCAGATTCGACAGTAGGTAAAGCAAATCCATAACCTCTATGATTATTAAACCAAACAACTACTGTTGATTCAAGATTAACATTTTCTGGAGCTGATGTTATTCTATTTTTGGGTTTTCTTGGATCCTGGAATTCCATATAAGATATATGTAGAAAAAATATATAAATCTTTGTTAAAAATATGATCCTTCTTTTGTCAGGAAAAGTTCATATTTTTTATTGTCTTGTGAAATTTCAGGACCGAATTCATATGAAAGATGTTCTTGTTTTTTTCCAGCATTTTTAAGAGCTTTTAATTTTATATAAGATTGGTAGGATAGGTAAAGTGTTATTTCTCCGTTTTTGTATGTTACTGCATCATTATCACCTACCAATTTTATAGACAAATCTATTGTATCAAAGCGCTGATGCAATAATCTTAATTTATTATCTAAACTTTCTAATAATCCTTCTTCAGAACCTAAATCTTTTAGATCAACTTTTGTAAACTCTAATCTTATTCTTACTTGTTTATTTTCCAATTCTGATATTATTCTTCTCATTTTGTTATTCTAGGGGGTTTGTTGTTTTATATTCTGGTATTCTTTTAAATGATATAGCTTCTTGGTCTGGATGAGAAATCAATAATAAATCATATTTATCTGGATTTGATATTTTGTAAGGAGAAAGTCTACCTAATTTTAATAGATTATCTTTAGATTTTTTAGTAAGTTCCATGACTATGCCTCCACGATAATATCTTATAGAATCTTTATTCCCTCTTGTTAAATATATCCATAATGAAAAATCTTCTTTATATCCAGACAATAGATTATTATTCTTTACGTCATATCTCCTTCCCTTAGGTTCTTCTTTTAAACTAGATTTCAGATAATACTCTAAACCTCTTATTTCATTGTCAAAAAATTCTAATCTTAATGTTTTTCTTCCGTTTTCTCTGTTTATTGTTGATAGCATAAAATATAGTTAATAGATAAACTTTTAAATCTTTTTTATTTAAAATAAGCTAATAATGTTTCTTATATGGACGATAATAAGAGGCATAAAGTCCTTTATCTCTTTGCTGAACAAATGCAAATATTAAATCTCCATGTTTATGTTTTATTTTTCCATGTTTATATCTTGATCTGTCTCCGTGATGGCAATCCAGATATATTCCTTCTGCTTTTGGATTATTATCTGGATAAGCAAAACCTATGCCCGATGAATTATCAAAATTATCTATAACCAATACAGTAAGCTCAGAATCTTTTGGAGTTACTATTCTTTCAAGCAATGTTCTTGTTTTAAATTTTTTATGCATAGAATAAAGATGTTAAAAAAAAATATAAACTTATTTAATTTGTTGGGAAATGTTCTTTGTCAAAACCTTTTTCTTTTCCAAATAAAGATAATATATCAAATGGTTCTGATGAATTTTCCTGATTAGATGATTTTTTTATATCTTTTAAAAGATATTGTTTTTTTTTACAAGTTGTAGAATCTTTTATTGCCATATTTGCTGTTTTTTGTAACAAACTTAAAGATGTATCTGAAATTTTTTTCATCTCTCGCGGGGTAAATATATCGTAAAATAATCTTACCATATTTACTAATTTTCTGTAATCTTCATTTTTTCCAGATGCACAAAAAACATCAGATACTTTTACTCTTCTTTTCATTAAATATTCAATTTCTTCTCTTTCTGGTAAAGTTATAGCATCTTCTAGTCTTATTGTTAAGAATAATGGATCATATCCAACTCTTTCTATTTCTGTTCCATAAATATCACTGCCTTTAGATTGTATTACTTCTTTCATGTCTTCAAGATAATTGTTTAAAAATATTCCATTAAGCATTCTAAGATGATATCTTCCCTGTTCAAGTTCTATTTCTGGAATATGACCTTCTCTTATGTGATCTATTGTTTCTTCTTCAGCTTTTGATAGATTAGTTATATCTTCTAAAGTAAGAAATTTAAGTTTTCTGCCTGCTTTTATTATTTTTACTATTTCTGGAAACGTGTATTCAGAATCTTTTTTACTTCTATCTTTAATTTCTTTTGCGCTTGTAATTATGCTTTGTAAAATACTTTCTGTTGTAGGTACTCTATATCTCTGAAAATATATTATATCTGTGGTAGGTTCAAAAACATTTGTAAAAGAATTCTTTCTTGGTTCTCCTTCTCTTCCGAATACCTCATTTGGTAAAATTGTTCTATAACCTTCAATTCTAATGTTTGCCATAGGTTTCTTGTGAAAATTATTAGCTTATAAAGTTTTCTATTGTTACTTTTTAAAAGTGGTTATTCAGGAATGATATTTAATATTCCATGAAATTTAGTTGGAAGAAGTTCTTTAATATCTTGTTTTCTTATTTCTTTGAATAAATATAAGATTATTAAGTAGAGTAATGTTAATACAATATATTCTAGAGGTAAGAAGTATTTGTTTAAAGTGTAGAATAATGGAGCAAGCAATATTAAAGATGCAAATAATATTCTTACTAGAGATCTAAATGAGATTAAAGCTTTAAATTCTTTGTAAACTACTATTGATGAGAGTAAGAAAGCAAGGAAACTAACGATTAATGTTGAGATTGCTGCTCCTGTTAGTTGGTATTTTGGAACTAGATAATTAAGCAAGAAAAAATCTATAACTAATAAGAATAGAATGATATACATTGGAACTCTTTGTTTTCCTGCGCCGTTAAGAATAGCTGAAAAGAAAACATATATTGTAAAGAAAAATATTGCTATTGTTAAAATTGATAATGAAGTTGAAGCTGGAGAATAAACATTAGAGTAAAATAATGAAATTATTTTTTTTGAGGTTGTTGCAAATAAAATTGTTAATGGCATTAAGGCAATTAATGCATATTTTGTTGATGAATTGATTAATCTTTTTGTTCTTTCTCTATCATTTAATGAGTTTGAGATTAAAGGAAGGATAACTATTGTTAATGAAGCTAAAATATATAATGGAACTCTAGAGATTGTTATTGAAGCTGTATAATATCCTGTAAGAATATCTTGTTTTAGTAAAGATTTAACAAAATATAAATCTAAAGTTTGTACAAAATTAAAAATTACAGCAAAAATTGATATTGGAATTGCATATTTTATTAAAGTTAAAGATGAAATTGAATTATCTTGCGATTTGTCTTTTCTTGAAAGATATAATGCAATTATTAAAATTATTATAGGAGATATCATAAATGCAATAATCGTTCCATATAGATGGAATAGGAAGGCTAAACCTATGATTGCTGCTGCTCTTGCGATTGAATAAAGAATATTTAGTATTGCCTGGGTTTTAAATAATCTTTTCCCATTAAAATAGCCAATTAAAATTGAAAATAATGAATATGGAATGATAACTATTGACATTAATCTAAAGTAATTTGTCAATGAAGAATCTTGCAATAATGTGGATATTAAATGAGCTGATGCTAAGAATAATAATGAGATAATTATTGAAAATATTAATTGAATTTTTAATGCTTTTTTTAATATTGATTTTGATCTTGATTCTTGTTCTGCTATGAACTTTGAAACTGAAGTTGGAATTCCAGAAGTTAAGATTAAGTTTAATGTTGTAGCTATAGTTAATATTAATCCGTAAGTTCCATAGCTTTCGGGCCCTAGATATCTACCTAAAACAAAATGTGTAAGATAACCGGAAATTATCATTACAATTTGTGCTATTATTAAATAAATTGTTCCTTTGGTTGCGGATTCCATAAAAATATGACAAAAATAAAGGTTTTTAAGAATTGTTATTTGAATTTAATCAACCAAACTAAAATATTTATAATATGTGCCATTGATTGTGGGATTATTGCCTGCATAAATCCAGTTCTGTATTGTTGTGTGTGGAAGGTTATATTTTTCTAATAAATGATGTTTAGCTAATTTTCTTGAACCCATTCCAGTTTCTTTTCTTAATTTCATTATTAAATTGTAAGCTTCTGTTAAATCAATAGACGGCCCTGATACTAATCTGGCATTTCTATAAAATTTTAATCTTTTCTCCTTTTCTTGAACAAATGAATAAACATTTTCAGAAAATCTTTTAACATCTTCCATCTTGGCGAATGATACACAGGATATTCCTTCTCTTTTGCTTGTACTTTTTTCTATATGACCTTTAATTCCTACTCTATTTAATAAATCTACAGTGAATTCAGCAGCGTTTCTATATGTAGTTGCGAAACGAATTCGTGTTTCGTAACTTGTAATTGCATTATTTCTTAATCTGTATGGGTTACTTACACTTCCTTCTGAATCGAAATATCCACTAAGAAATCCCCAAATAAATCCTTGTTTTTCTGTAATCCAGGGATGTTTATCCTTTATCGTGTCCATCCATTTATCTGATCTAAAATCTCCCAATAAATCAATAAGATTAGCAGAATTAAATGCAGCATAATAAGTATCTTTCCAATTAGGATTTATTTCTGAAATAAAAATTTTATATCCTCTTGCTTCAAGTCCAAACAATTCTTGTCCTTTTCTTGCAAATTCATTTCTGAACTCTTCTGAAGTAACTGTTAATCTTATTACATTATTTGTAGTATTATCACCATAAGTAGAGGAACCATCTCCTGCCATTACTCCTAAAAACCATGCAAAATTCCTTGATTGCCTTGGGTTTTGAATTTTTTTTCTTCTATATAGTCTTGGTATTATTATGCGCTTTTCTTCCATTTTAATCTATATACTGCAGGATATATGTCTATTTTTAAAGCTTAGCATTCTAGCTTGTAGATGAATAAGTTATTTGTTTTATCATACAAAGAGAAACATTTATCATTAAACTTATTTAAATTTAATTGTCCTTTGTAAGCTACAATGTACATTGGCTTTAAGTTTGAATAATCTAGCATTAAATCTCTAATATCATTGTAATTATTAGCTGACCAAAATCTTTTCCATTGTTCAAGATCCCATTTGTTTAAATCAAATAATCCAGGAGCTATTGTTTCTCTTCCTGAATATCCTAAAACCCATGGACTTAAAGAAGAGGAAGTTGCCATTACATATGAATTT
This sequence comes from Candidatus Nanoarchaeia archaeon, assembly GCA_035288965.1. Lineage (GTDB taxonomy): Archaea > Nanobdellota > Nanobdellia > SCGC-AAA011-G17 > JAGVZF01 > DATDYQ01. Next base: position 1,226 of record DATDYQ010000055.1, on the reverse strand, counting down.
TGTTCTGTGTTTTGTAAAGATTGAATTAGTTTAAGATTTTCTTCTGTGATTAATGGCTTTGAAGCTGCTGCATCTTTTAATGTTAAAAATGTTGCTGATAATAATAAGATAATTGCTATTGTATAACCTAGTTTTTTATTATCTTTTATTAAATAAAATATTCCTATTCCTGCTGTGATTATGAAGATAATATCTAGATGAATGATAAATCTATTAAAGAAGATTAATTGAAAGAAAACTATGATGAAATTTATAATAAACCAAATTAAAGCAAAAGTATAATCTTTCTTTTTTATTAAATAGAAAAATCCTAGGGCTGCAAATGGTAGATAAGCTATAGATAAAAATTGATATTGTAAAAATGTAATGAAAGTTCCTGCTCCTATGTTTGCTGTTATTATTGGCTGAATGTTATCTAAGATTAATTCTTTTAATCTGTCTATGTAAAAAGGTAAAGTTAAAAGAATAATTGCTATACCACTAGGAATTGTGTATTTTAATTCTTTATAGTTTATTAAAGAGTAAATAACTGCGATTAATGCGAATAATAAGAAAGTTGGCTGATGAATAGAACCTATCATTACTGAAACTAGGACGAATGGAATGTATTTTTTTGATTTAAGCAAGTAAAATGCTATTAATAGGAAGATTAAAGCTATGATATTCTTATAATAGAAATATGAAAATGTTTTAAATTGAGCTATTGAAACTGAGAATAATAATAATGAGAAAAAAGCTATTTCTTTGTTAAATAATTTCTTTGTTGTAATGTATAAAGCTAATCCTAGCAATATTTCTAGGAATATTAATCCTATTGTTAATAATAAAGATGTGTTAAATCCGGCTATTGTTAAAGTGTCAATTACAGCTGCAAAACCTAAAGGAAAAGTATTTGTAAACCATTGCGTTGTTTGATAAGGAATGTTTGGTAAAGAAGATTGATAAATATCAAAAGCATATTTGTATATTCCAACGTCATAACCCAGAGGAATCTTTGAGAATAAAAATGGAATTGCTCTTGTGATAATTATTAAGAATAATGGAAGAAGAATAAAATATTGCTTTATTTCGAAATTATCATTTTCTTTTAATGTGAAAATAGCGAAAATAGCTAAAATTAAAGCAAATATCTCAAAATGAATGATATATCTTGAAATAAAAGAAAAATTAGCTAAAGTAACTAAAATTGTGTATACTATTAACAATTGAAATAATGAATTTTTAAT
>DATDYQ010000054.1:0-3720 GCA_035288965.1 Candidatus Nanoarchaeia archaeon | reverse complement strand
ATCAACTGCATTTGCGGTTATTACAACTAAAGCATCTTCGTTGACAATTACTTCTGAAATTGTTTCTAGATAAGGAATATCATTAACCTTTATATTTATTATTTCTGAATCATATTGAGATGGCCAGACTAAGTCTGAATCATTTACTGAGAAGTTAAATTGATAATTTCCAATATCTATTGTTGAAGGAGTCCAGGTAAACAATCCTGAATTTTGATTTAAAGTTCCTTTTGGATTATCTTTTGAGAATGCTAATGGATCTAGATTAGAATCTGAAGCTGTCAATGTAAATGAAAGCAATGAATTTTCATTAACTATTTTATTTCCGATTGGATTTAATAATGGAGGGGAAGGTAAAGAGTCAAGAACTGCTTTGTAAGCATTTGCTCTTCCACTTCCAATTAAACCAATACAAGAAGAACCGCCACATTGAGTTGGATTTAAAGCATCAATATTATCTGTGTTATTAAGTAAAATGTCTCTTAGTTGAGCATTTGTTAAACTTGGATTTCTTGACCACATTAAGCCGAGAATTCCAGCTATGATTGGGGATGATGGAGAAGTTCCAGTATCATAACCATAACTACCACTTAAAGTTGTTGTTGGAATTTGTTGTCCTGGAGCTGAAATATCAACAGTAGTTCCGTAGTTTGAGAAATATGCCTTGTTATCTGAATTATTTGTTGCAGCTACACGTATAACATTATTATAAGCTGAGGGGTAGATTAATACACTGTTTCCATTATTACCTGCGCTAGCTACAAAAATTATATTATTATTTGTCCAAGCATCATTTATGGAATCTTGTAAAGATTGAATATATGATGGAGATCCGTAACTCGCGCTAAGAATTTTTACATCATTATCAATTGCAAAATTTATCGCACTTATTACATTTTGAGATCGGCAAGACATATCACTTAATGTATTTCTATAACAAGCTTTTATAGGAACAATTCTACAATTCCAGCAAACTCCTGAAATACCAATACCATTATTTGTTGCAGCTGCTGCAATTCCAGACATTGAAGTTCCATGGCCAAATACATCAAAAGGAGGATCATCTCCTGCAATATTATCACAATCTTCTCCTGCTGCTTCATCACAAAAATTGGCTGCAGTATTTTGTATCATTACATCAGCTCCGGGAAGAATATCCACTTTTGAAGACAAATCTGGGTGGGCTGAATTAATTCCTGAATCTATAATTCCAATTTTTACTGAAGAACTTCCTGTTGTAATATCCCAAGCTTCAGGAGCATCAATGTCTGCATCTACTCTTCCAGCAAATCCGAAGATGGATTGTCCAAAATTCCAAAAATGCCAACCTGATGGTGTAAATTGAGGATCATTAGGATTTGTTAATGAGTGAAAGATAATATCTGGTTCAGCATATTCTATTTCATTGTGTTTACTCAATTGGTCTATCTTTTTTGATACATCAATATTTTTTTTATATTGTATTGAATAAAGATAGTTACTACCGTAAGTTGTTTCTCCATAATTCGATGTTAATTTTCTTAACTCTTTTTCATCTTTATCTAATTTATTTATAATATTTTTAGCTTCCTGAAAATTTTTTATTTTTGTTGATGGATTAAATTTTATTATTACAGAATTAACAGCATAATCTTCTCCTGCCTTTAGATTGGAATAATCATATTTCTGAGCTGCAAAAACAGACATAGAGATGATTAATAAGAATACAAAAATTAGTGATAACTTTCCCACTCTCATGTCTTAAATATACTAAAATTGGCTTATAAATCTTTTGTTTATGTTTATGGAGTAAATCAAAATATTTATAAACGTGTAAAAGAACTTTATTTTATGAAAAAGAGGTTTGATTGGATGTTCTTAGTGGCATTTATTTGGATCGTTGTTTTTAATTTAATAATATTAAGTAAAGCTTATGTAAAATATGTGATTAATGATGGAACAATAGTTATGAGAGATTTTATTACGGGAGCTGTTGTTTACTATCCTGCTACAAATGAATTTATAATTACTAAGTTCTTTTTACCTTTAATAATATATAATATATTAATTGTAACTTTCCTTAGTTTGAGTTATCATTACAAAAATAGAACGAATAAAAAGAGATGAGTATGGCAAGAAAAAGTCAAGCAAGTATGGAATTTTTACTAGTTTATGGATGGGTTATATTAGCAGGAATAATAACATTTGCTGCTTTATATCAATATACAATAATTCCAACTGGGAGTTTTGTTGCTTGCAATATTGGAGGCGGATTAACTTGTGTTGAAAGCAAGATTACAGAATCGGGAGTTGATTTATACATACAAAATTCTTTGCCTGTTGCTTTAAGAAATGTTTATGTTAATATAGTAAATATTCCAAATGGAATTATATGTACAGAAACTGGACCTAAAGATATACCTGCTCTAGGAAAACAACTGTTTAGCTTAGAATGTAATATAAAAGACGAAGGACAATTTACAGGTGATATTGTGATAAAATATATAAAAGAAGGGAGCGGAATACAACAACAAACTACAGGAAACTTACTTGGAAAATCTGTAAAAGATAAAACAGCTCCTACAATAACAATTACAAGTCCAATAGAAGGAAATCCTTACAATTCTCCAACTGTTAATCTAGAATATTTTGTAAGTGATAAAGGAACGATAATCTGTTCTTATGTTTTAGATGATAAACCGAAAGTTGCTTTGCCAAATTGCGATGATGAGGTTGTTGGACCAATGAATGATGGGAGCCACACAATAATTGTTTATGCAACAGATATAAGTGGAAATGAAGCTAGCAAAAGTGTTAGTTTTAGTACATTAAATGAATATCCTGTATGCCCCGATAATGATGGAGATACAATAACAGCCTTAAGTTGCGGTGGATTGGATTGCAATGATAACAATGTTGATGTTTATCTAGGAGCTATTGAATTCTGTGATGGAATTGATAATAATTGTGATGGAACAATAGACGAAAATTGTAATGTATGCCCCGATAATGACCAAGATACATATTATAACCAAACATGCGGAGGATTAGACTGCAATGATAATGATGTTAATATTAATCCAATGATATTGGAGGATATTACTGAAAATCCAGCTTCTTGTTCGGATAATTTAGATAATGATTGTGATTTACTAATAGATGGAACTGATCCTGGATGTGGCGGAGCAGCACTTAGCTGCGATGCAGATAAAGATGGATATTTAAATAATGATGTAGCTTGTGAAGGTAATGATTGTAATGATAATGATGTAAATGTAAATCCTGGAGTGGATGAGCTTTGCGGTAATGGAATAGATGATAATTGCAATTTATTAATAGATGAATGTAATCCTGTTTGCGGAAATAATATATGCGAAGTTGGAGAGACAGAAGTTAGTTGTCTAAATGATTGTCATGTTGGTGGACAGGGAGGGGGTAGCGGTAAAACTAAATTTGGTGGTAATTAGTTCTAAGAAAGTTTTATAAGTAAATTAGATTTCTATTATTTTAAAAAAGATGGCAAGAAAAGCACAAGCTGCAATGGAGTTCTTGACGAATTATGGATGGGTTATATTGGCTGCAATAGCAGTTTTCTTAGTATTAAATCAATTATATTCATTTAATGTTACCGGATTAGTTGTTTGTGATGTTGGACCTAGCTTTAATTGTATTGAGAGCAAAATATTAGATGATGGAGTTAAACTATATATTGAAAATGCTTTACCTATTCAGTTAAATGAA
>DATDYQ010000053.1:0-4777 GCA_035288965.1 Candidatus Nanoarchaeia archaeon | reverse complement strand
TTAATTGGTATATTTAAACAGCAAAAACTTGATTAAAAACCTTTATTAACTTTTCTCTATTACTAGCTTTAAAAGAGAGGTGGCATAAAGGGTGCCACTAATGAAACAATTAACAATAGCAATAATCTTCTTAATAACAATCGCTTCAGTATCTGCTTCTAGTATTAGAATTAATGAAATAATGTATGATCCTCTAGGAAAAGATAATAATCTAGAATTTATAGAACTTTACTCAGAAGATATTTTGCCAAACTTAGTTAATTACACAGTTTCAGATGTTAAGTCGGAAGATAAACTTACTCTTTTACATTATGAAGATTCAAATTACGCTTTAATTGTAGAAGAAAGTTTTATTTGGCAAGGAATTCCAGCTTCAATTTATTCAGTTGGAGCAACCATAGGTAATGGATTAAATAATGATCAAGATTCAATTACAATAAAAGATAAAGATAACAACCAAATAGATTTATTTTTATATACAAGTTCGTTAGGAGCTAAAAATAATGGAAAATCTTTGGAATTTCTTAATAGCAATTTTTTAGAAAGTATTCAAGATAATGGTACTCCAGGAAAAGAAAACTCTGCAAAAGAAATAGAAGAAGAAAAAGAAGAGGTTATAGAAGAAGCAGAAGAAGATATAGAAGAAGCAAAAGACACTCAAGATACTGAAAAAGAAGAGAAAAAACAAGAAACAGAAGAAATTAAAGAAGAAGATAATTTAAATCTCTTAGAAGATAATTCATTAGATGATTTAGAATCAGATATAGATTCATTTGCAGAAGAACAACAAATAGAACAGCAAGTTCCAATAAAAGAAAACATTCAACCAGATGAACCAATAGAAGAAATATCAAATGAACCTCAAGTTGTCTATGAATCCAGCTCGCAAAAGTCAACAAAATATGTTTATTATTTAATTCCAATAGTTTCATTAATGTTAATTGTAATGTTCTTAAAAAAGGAACCTATTTAAATAATTAAAATTTCGAAATCCTATGTTAAAAATTAAAACAATAGTTGAAATTGCAGGTTTTCCTAAAGAGTTTGTTGGAGAAACCATGCATAAGGTAATTAATAATTTAAAGAGCAATGAAAAAATCAAGATTCACAAAATAGAGCTAGCAGAAGTGGCCGAAATCAAACAATTATTTTCAACATTTGCGGATATGGAATTAGAATTTAAAGAAATTCCTGATTTCTTAACCTTCTGTTATGATTATTTGCCGTCTTCAGTAGAGTTAATGGAACCAGAAAGTTTAGAGCTTCCTGCTAAAGACTTCGATGATATGTTTAATGACGTTCTAGCCCGTTTACACCAATATGACTTGGTGTTGAGAAATATAAATGCAGAAAACATAAGGATGAAAAATGAACTTAAGCCAAAAGAGCCTTAAAAGCTTTTCTTGTTAACATTTCTTTTTCTATAAGCAATTATTAATACTATCAAAGCGATTAATACTAAAAGAATTATAGCAAATAAAACGATATTTCCATTATTCTCTTTTATTTCAGCTGGTGGTTCTGTCCTATTAAATAGTTCTGTGTTATTATTTTGTGTTTCATTAAAATTCTCATTATTTTCTATCCCAATATATTCTATTCTTATTGGAATCTTATGTTCAAATACGCTATAATTTAATATAAAGTTTCCCTCATAAATTCCAGAAATAGCATTATGCTCTTTATTGATATCGATATATACTCTTCCAATGCTGTTTGCTTTTACTTCGTTCAATTCATTTTTTATAGTAATAATGTCTTTAACATTGCCTGTAACAAAAATATTAATATCTTGAACATCTTTATCTCCAAAATTCCTAATATCAATCCAGCCATTTAACAATTCCTTTTCATTATCGCTAAGCTGTTTATTGATTTTTAATCCAGGATCATCAAAGTTCAATATATCATAAACTCTCTCTTGCGTAGTATTGCCTTGAGTATTATTAACTATAATTATAGTAGAATTAAAATTATCTGTATTACTAATCGACTTGCCTTCACCTAAATATAATATTATTACGTTATAACTCTTATTTGGGTAGGATAAATCTATGTTATTACGATATTTATATTCCATATTTTTATCAACCATAATTTGTAAATCACTCTTTGTATCTTTGTTAATAATCATATTGTTTTTATCCAAGATGATATTATCACCTGATTTAGTGACCGATATTGATATCATCTCATTTTGGTAATTCTTTGTCTCTAGAACTTTCGTTTCTCCCTTATTTAACAGCAAAACTCCCTCGCTTACTCCAATCCCATTTTCTTTAATAACCGTAAAATTTCTAAAAAAACTTCTTTGTTTTAGAACATTGTTTTCATAATAATCTATATTATTAATACTGAATTCGTAATTTCCTTCTAAGTTTTCCGGAATTTGAAAATAGACTCTATAAAAATTATTATCTATCTTATTGATATAGAACGCAATTGGAATTTTGTTTCCATTTTTATTTAATTTCAAATCAAAAACATTTATGCTAGAATCTAATTTATTGTTTACAATTAAATCAGCTTGAAATGTCTCTCTTAACAAATAATTTTCTCTCTCTAGATTAATATCGATAATGTCTGCTTTAACAATCCCAGTAAATAATACAAAGAAGATTAACAAAACATAGAATTTCATTTCTTTGTTATTATCTCTCTGGCTTTTTTTAAAGATTTATCTAACTCTTTTTCCAGTTCTTCATCTCTATAGCTACTAAATCTTTGTGGTTGTTGTTTTTGTGGTGTGTGTCCTGCAATTGAAGGTCTCATTTTAAATCCACCTTCATGCTTTTTCTCTAAGATATCTTCAAATGGTTTCTTCTCCTTAGGTTTTCTTTTTGAAAATACAAAATAATAAATTAATCCAAATGCTATAACTAATACAACTATTGTTACAATCCACCATGGGAATCCTTTTTTCTTGCAAATAGGATCATCTTTGCAGGTTGTGTCTTTACAATCAATATCTCCATTGCCATCATTATCCTCTCCATCATCACAAATCTCTTGATCTCCTTCAGTTGGAGATTTACACCTTATATCATTTCTGCAATCATTGCAAAGACAACTTTCTCCCGTATCACATATCTTATCGTTATTACATTGCTGTGTTTTTGAAGTACATGCAGCATCATTTCTGCATCCAGAATCTAAACAATCAATTTTCCCATTGCCATCATTATCTTTGCTATCGTCGCATATTTCTTTTCTAGTTTCATTAACAGCTAAACTAACTTTTTTGCAACTACATTCATTCGTATCTCCTGATTTAACACATCTTTCATCGACCTGACAATACCTATCATCCCCTTGTAATTTCTTTCCTTTGCTATCATAAGAAGCATCACATTCTTCATCTGCATCCAAAGCAGAATCTCCACAAACCCCATTTCCTAAGCTAACATTACCTTTAACACCATCATCAATTATAATATCTCCCCCTGCGGTAAATGCAGAATAAAGTACAATTGCTGTATCTTCCACACTTCCACCCCAACTTCCATAATTCGTACTTTGTTCTCTTGTATTTTGCTCATTCTTAATCCAATCTGTTGCCTTATCAGCTAAATTACTACCCTTTAAGTTTAATATCACTAGTGCAGTATTATACACATTTCCATCTAAACTTCCTGTAAAATTATTTTGTTTAGCTTCCACCCAATTTTTGTAAACATCCTTTTTAGTTATCCCATATAACAATGCTCTATCTAATACAAAATTATCTCTTATGTTTCCTTCCAAATAAGATAAAGTATGAACATTCTGAATCTCTCCAATCTCATTTAACATCCAAGTTGCAATTAAAGTGCTTTCATAATCTCCAAAATAACTATTTTCTATCTCAAAATTAAATCTATTTGTACTTTTCTTGTCTTGTAACAAATAATAATTATTTCCATTTTTATAAATTAAATTTATATCCGCACTTCCAAGATTATTACAATTAACATCTACAGTACTATAAGCCTTTAAGCTAAATCCACCACATCCTTCTAAATCAATCCAATTTCCATATCCATCTCCGTTTCCATCAAAATCGCAGCTTACCTTATTATTATCTACTGTAAATGTTTTAGTATCTCCTTCATCTACTGAAACTTCACAACTTCCCTCATTTTCTGTTTTTATTTGAATCAACCAACTTCCATCAGTATTTGCTTTTTGTTGTTTCTTTAACAACCATTCAACACTCTTGCTAATATCAACATCAGATTCTTCTAAAGCCAATATTGCTAAACTACTGTCTTTGACATTATTATTCCAGCCACCATTGAGATTTCTTCTATGTAATAAGACATCAACACCACTATCTACATTATAATTATTCTTGCCTAAAGCCAATATACTCCAAGAAGCAGCCTGTGTGCTTATCTTCCAATTAACATCGCTAACACTTTTATTTAACCATTGAAATCCAGCATCTTCTGTTTGTGCATTAACCCCAATTATAGAAATAATTAACATAAATAATATAGATATAACAAACTTGCCTCTTTTATTCATATATTAACTAAAAAGAAAGAAATTTATAAAGCTTTTCATATTGGATAAATTTATTAACTAAAACAAACCCATATCACTAATGGGAATGATACAAGAATTTAAAGAATTCTTAGATGAATACAAAGTGATTGGATTAGCTGTAGCATTTATAATGGCAGTAGCTGTTACAACATTAATACAATCTCTAGTAAATAACATAATAATGCCGATCATAACTCCATTTATTCCAGGCGGAGCTTGGCAAACAGCAACTTTTAAGATTGGTCCAATT
>DATDYQ010000052.1:0-2923 GCA_035288965.1 Candidatus Nanoarchaeia archaeon | reverse complement strand
AAATGGACAGCCTAAAGTTTTGAATTTAAAAGAATTAATTGATCATTATGTCAAGCATAGAAAAAGAGTTGTAATTAGAAGAACTGAATTTGATTTAAGCGAAGCTGAAAAGAGAGAACATTTGCTTAAAGGATTGAAAATAGCGATAATAAATATTGATCCTGTTGTTAAAATGATAAAAGGAGCTGATAATCCTGAAATTGCTAGAGATTTGTTAATTGCTAATTATAAATTAAGTGTGGAACAGGCGCAAGCTATATTAGAAATGAGATTGCAAAGATTAACAAGCTTGGAAGTTAATAAGATTGAGAATGAATTAAAAGAGTTATTTAAATTAATAATTGAATTAAAAGGAATATTAGAAAGTGAAATTAAAGTTTATGATATTATTAAAAAAGAATTACTTGAGATTAAACAAAGATATGGAGACGAGAGAAGAACTCAAATTTTAGATTTAGAGGAAGATATTGATGATGAATCATTGATAAAAGAAGAGGAAGTTGTTGTTACAATAAGCCATGCTGGATATATTAAAAGGATTACAGTAGATACATATCAACAGCAAAAGAGAGGCGGAAAGGGAATAATGGCAATGGAAACTAAAGATGAAGACTTTGTTGAACATCTATTTGTAAGTCATAGTCATGCTTATACTTTATTCTTTACAGACAAAGGGAAAGTTTACTGGCTTAAAACATATAAATTGCCTGAAGCTGGAAGATATGCCAAAGGAACTAATCTAGTTAATTTACTAAATTTAAAGAAAGATGAAAATGTAACAGCTACTGTTCCATTAAAGAAGTTTAAGGAAAATGAATATTTAATTATGATAACAAAGAAAGGAGTGTTGAAGAAATCAAGCGTTATGGATTATAGTAACCCAAGAAAATCAGGAATTATTGCTATTAATCTAAGAGAAGGAGATAGATTGGTAACTGTGAAATTAACTAATGGCGAGCAGAAATATATTATTGGAACAAGAAATGGCCTTGCTGTTAAGTTTGATGAGAAACAAGTTAGATCAATGGGAAGAGGAGCTACTGGAGTTAGAGGTATTAGATTGAAAAATGATGAAGTTGTTGGAATGGAATTGGCTACAAATGAAGATGATAGTTTATTAACTGTAACTGAAAATGGATTTGGAAAAAGAACTCCTATATCAGAATATAGATTGATTAATAGAGGCGGAAAAGGTGTTATTAACATGAAAGCTAGTGAGAGAAATGGAAAAATTGTTAGTATTAAAACAGTAAAGGATGATCATGAGTTAATGTGTATAACTAAGAATGGAGTTTTAATTAGATTGGGAGCTAGTGATATGAGAGATATAGGAAGAAATACTCAAGGTGTAAGGATAATGAGATTAAAAGAGAATGATAAAGTAATTAATGTTGCTAGAATTATTAGATAAGTTTAAATAATTTATGCCCTTTATTGTAACAAATGAAGATATTTCAATATACAGGGATGCCACAGGGGAATACACCAAATGGAGAAAGGTATTTTTGGTATTTTGATAAAAAAGGCATTTTGGCATTTACAGTTAAAAGTGGAAGATGGCATGTTGATTCATATTATGAATCACCTGAACTTATATCCCTTTTTGAGAATGTCCTTTCTAACCCAAAATTAGTTGAAGAACAACAAATTGCCACTTTTGATAGAGCTTTTGATACTCCTGATGAATCTATTATAGAACTATTAGAATTATGCAATAAATTTAAAGATTCAAAAGATAACTTAGAAAAGAGAGTCCAAATGCTTAGAGACTTATAATAACTTTACCTAAACAATATTACTCCATCCAATTAATCTCCATCTATTATTTAAAACTCTAGAGATTGTTATTCTATCATCTTTATTACAACAAACAGGAATTCTAAGCTTAACATGAATTAAATTCTTCTTAAGTTCAATTACAGTTCCAACTGTAGCTGAAGAATTAACATTTAACATTAATACTTCACTTTTCTTTATAGGAGAAACAACAAGTTCATCTTTAGCTCCAACTATTCTTTCAAGTAAAGTTGGTTTAAGATTAAATTCATAATAAACATCTGGAGCTTTGCCTTCATAGCTAACAACATTACCAACTAAATTGTCTGATTTAACAATAGAAGGATCTAGGCTTGTTAATATTCCTACACTTCCACCGGGAGTAACTTCTTCTACATCTTCATTTCCTGTTTTTAATCCAACAATTTCAGTTTTAACTGATTTCCATATAACTTTTCCTTCTCTTTCAACTTTTAGTCCAGGTGAAATTTCAATTTTATCACTAATCTTTAATATTCCTTGTTTTAAAGCTCCGCCTAAAACTCCACCATGTAAATTTTTAATTTCAGTTCCAGGCTTATTAATATCAAATGAACGTGCAACAAAAAATATAGGATCTTTTTTCAAATCTCTAGAAGGTGTTTTGAATTTTTCTTCTATTTCTTTTAGTAAAATATCAATATTGATATTATGCTGGGCACTAATTGGAATTATGGGAGCATTTTCAGCTATAGTATCTTTAATAAAAGCTTTAATTTGATCATAGTTTTTCTTTGCATCTTCTTTTGAGACTAGATCAATTTTATTTTGAACAATGATAATATTTTTTATTCCTGTAATATCTAAAGCTGTTAAATGTTCTTTTGTTTGAGGTTGAGGACAAACTTCATTTGCTGCTATAACTAATATTGCTGCATCCATTATCGCAGATCCGCATAACATTGTTGCCATCAAAGTTTCATGACCAGGAGCATCTACTAGAGAAATTTTCCTTTCTAATTTTCCCTTTTCATTATCATTAGGACATTTTTCAGTTGTAGAATATGATTTACATTTATTACACTTATAAACATTAACATCAGCATAACCTAATCTTATTGTAATTCCACGTTTAATTTCTTCAGAATGAGTGTCTGTCCATCTACCA
>DATDYQ010000051.1:0-2383 GCA_035288965.1 Candidatus Nanoarchaeia archaeon | reverse complement strand
TTGCTTATAATATTGTTGCAATTCCATTAGCAGTTGCAGGGGTTTTACATCCAGTTATTGCTGAAATAGCAATGGCATTATCTTCAATTACAGTTGTAACGAATGCTAATTTATTGAGAAGAAAAACAATTTGATTTTGTAGATGTTCTTAAAGCATAGCAAATACTATCAAAAGATATGGTTTTAAATGTACATTTCTTATATTTAGAATAATGAAGTTAAGTTTAGTTATTCCAACATACAACGAAAAAGAGAACATTGAGAAAATTGTTAAAAGAATTTTAGAAGAATTTAAAGAAAATAAGATTAATGCAGAAATAATAATAGTTGATGATAATTCTCCAGATGGAACTGGTAAAATTCTAAAGAGTTTAAAAGAGAAACATAAAAACATTAAAGTTATTAATCGAAAAGAAAAGACTGGACTTTCTTCAGCAGTTTTAGAAGGTTGGAAAATCTCAGATGGTGAAGTTTTGGGAGTTATAGATGCAGATCTAAGTCACCCACCCGGAAAAATAAAGGAACTTTTTTGGGCAATTGAAAGTGGGGAAGCAGATTTTACAGTCGGGAGTCGGTATGTCAAGGGAGGAAAAATAGAGGGTTGGAATTTAAAAAGAAAACTTATGTCTAAAATTGCAACACTCTTATCAAGAGTTTATACGAAAGTTAAAGATCCGATGACTGGATTTTTTATGATTAAAAGAGAAGTTATAAAAAATGTCGATTTAAACCCAAAAGGTTTTAAGATATTATTGGAGATAATTATTAAGGGGAAATATAATAAGGTAAAAGAAATTCCAATAACTTTTATTAATCGCGTTGAAGGAGAAAGTAAGGCGGGAGTAAAAGAAATTATTTGTTATCTTCAAAATTTAGTAGGGTATTTAGATTATAAGAAAAATGTAATAAAAGAGTTCGTTAAATTTGGAATTGTTGGAGGAATTGGGACTTTAGTTAATATTGCGATTTTGTATTTATTTACTGAGAAAATAGGAGTTTATTATATAATTTCTGCAATTCTTTCTTTTATTGTTGCTATGACAAGCAATTTTATTTTAAATAAAACTTGGACATTTAATGAAAACATAAAATTAAAAATTGGAAAAGAATATCTACAATTTAGTTTAGTTAGTTTTTCGGCTCTTTTAGTAAATCTGTTTTTTCTTTATATTTTCACCGAAGTTTTAGGAGTTTATTATATAATCTCCCAAATCATAGCGATCGGAATCGCTTTAATTATTAACTTTTTTGGTAATAAAATATGGACATTCAGCAAATAGTAAAAAAGAATAAATTGTTAATTGCAATTTTCATAATTGCTCTTTTAGTTAGAATTATCTTTGTTTTTTCTATGCCCGTAAAATTATGGGATGAGACAATATACTTAAATTTAGGGAAGGATTTGAGCCATAATTTTCTAAGCTATTCATTTTCACATGGCTGGAGTGATTTTATACCCTCCGGGGGAGATGAGGCTTATAGTCATCCGAAAGCAGGATTTAGAGCACCATTATTGCCTTATTTAATCTCTTTTTTCTATATCTTTAATCTCGGTTTTCTTACTAATTTTTTAATGCCTTTAATTGGTGCATTAAGTGTAATTCTTATTTACCAGTTAGGTAAGGAATTGTTTAATCAAAGCGTGGGTTTAATTTCTTCTTTATTTCTTACATTTATTCCGTTGCATGTCTTTTATAGTGGAAGAGTGTTAACCGATGTTTTATTTACATTCTTTGTATTGCTTACCTTTCTAATTTTCTGGAAAGGGTATGAAAAATCAAGTAAAAAACATAAAGTTTTGTTTGGAGTTTTCTTAGCTTTAACACTCTTATCTAGATATACCGCTTTATGGATAATACCTATCTTTCTATTGTATTTTTTAGCAAGGGATAAATCTCTAAATTTCCTTATGGATAGATATTTATGGTATTCAGTTTTAGCGTTTTTTATAACTTTAATTCCTTGGTTAATTTATGGAATTTTTGAATATGATAATCCTCTTGGAGCATTTATCCATGGGGCAAAAGCATCTGCATATTGGGGTGGATTACAATCTTGGCATTTCTTTTTTGACTATTGGTGGCAGATGTTTTCAATAGTAGGTTTTGTCTTTATAATATCTTTAATTTATATTTTATATAAAAAGGAATTCTTCAAAAAAGAGATTTATCTCATTTTGATTTGGTTTGCTTTCTTTTTAGGAATGGCGATTTATATGCCTCATAAAGAAGATAGATTTATCTTGGCAATTGTTCCGACAATCGCTTTAATTTCAGGATATCTTATAGATAAGATAAAAAAACATAAAAAAACAGTTATAATTATTACTTTAATTATTCTTATATTATCTTTAAGTTTAAATTTAAATAGCACATACAAAACA
>DATDYQ010000050.1:0-4997 GCA_035288965.1 Candidatus Nanoarchaeia archaeon | reverse complement strand
CCTGTTGCTGGATTGTCATTTGTTGAGCTTCCTGTTGTTGTATCTGTTCCTGTTGGTGTTTTGTCAGTTGTTCCAGATTTAGTTTGTGAGCATGCAGCTACTAAGACTACTGAAACTAATAATAAAGCTAATAATATTTTTTTCATTTTATTTCCTCCGTTTTATTTTAATAAAGGTTCAAATGCTGAAAATGATTCTGCTCCTGATATTATTTTTCCATTTATGAAAAATGTTGGAGTGCCATCTACTCCTTGAGCAGCTCCTGCACTTTGATCTTTTTTAATATCAAGATTATATTTTTTATTATCTAGACAACTGTTAAACTTGGTTGTATCTAGTTTTAAGTCTTCTGCATATTTCTTTAAATCTTTAATAGATAATTTTTCCTGGTTTTCAAATAATAAATCATGGTATTCCCAGAATTTGCCTTGTTCATGTGCGCATTGGGCTGCCATAGATGCAGGTAAGGCATCTGGATGTCCAGGAAGAGGATAATCTTTAAATATATATTTTATCTTTCCAGCTTTAGCTAATTCTTTAAGCTTTGGAACTGGAGCTATCCATGAAGGATTATTTTGCTTTAATCTTCCAATTAAATATTCATTTGTTCCAGCTACAGCTCCGCAGAATGGGCATTCAAAATCAGAATATTCTATAACTACAATTTTAGAATCAGCTGGACCTAGAAATGGGTCTTGGATTGTTCCTGTTTCTACAACCTCTAAATCATTTGGTTTTGATATATTTACAATAACTGAAATGATTATAATAAGAATTATAACTAGAATAAGTGACAGCCAGATTTTAGTTTTCTTTTGCATTTTAAATAAAAAAAATTTAAACCTTTAATAAAGGTTCAAATGCTGAAAATGGTTGTGCCCCTGATAATAATCTTCCATTAACGAAGAATGCTGGTGTTCCTGAAACTCCATCTGCATTTCCTTCTGTCATGTCTTGTTGTATAGCACTTTGGTATTTCTTTGAGTCAAAGCAGTCATTGAATTTTTTAGTGTCTAGCTTTAAATCAGCTGCGTATTTTTTAAGATTATCAGCTTCCAATGCTTCCTGGTTTTTGAATAAATTATCATGATATTCCCAGAATTTGCCTTGTTCATGCGCGCAATTTGCTGCTAATGCTGCTGGCATTGCATTTGGATGAATGCTTGTCAATGGATAATCTTTATAGATAAATTGTATTTTTCCAGCCTTTGCTAGTTCTTCTAGCTTTGGAACAGCTGCTTCCCATGAAGGATCTGATGCTTTAAATCTTGAAACTAATGTTTCTTGAGTCCCAAATGCTGCTCCACAATATGGACATTGAAAATCAGAATATTCTATAACTTTAACTTTCGCACTGTCTGGACCTATCTTAGGATCATCTGCTTTAATCTTAAATTCTCCTTGTGGTTGTGGTTGAGTATCGCCTGCTAGATTATCATTTCCAGCTACAGTTCCACCTGTTATTGTATCTCCTTTCTTTATTCCAAATCCTCCTGTGAAAAGAGAGATTACGAATAAACCTAGAAATAAGAATGTTGTTATTTGCCAAATTGTTGCTTTTTTTATCTTAAATGTTTCTTCTGGTTGTTTAATTTCTTCCATTTTAATAAGTCCCCCTTGTATTTATAAATTTAATAGTGACAGAGTATTTATAAAGTTTGTGCATAAAGAATTTGTTATTGTAAAATAGATTTTATAGAATATACTTAAGTTGTATATCTAGAAAAACGAATTATGTCAAATTAATAAGAAAGATAAAAGTATAATACAAATATTTTAGTTAGATTTATATATTTATTTACGACTTTTATTTTATGCAATCTTCTCCAAAAGATGTTACAAAACGTAATGTGTTTAATGCTTTTACTGGAACAATAGATGATTTACCAATTTTGGGTAAAGCTCCTTTTGATTGGCCACTTAAGGTTGTTCAACGTGCAGAAATTGTATTAACATACGGCACATATCTTGGTTTTGTTGCTGGTAAAACTGAAGAAGGGAGTGTAGTTTATGATACTAGAGCTATAGAAAAAGAGGGAAAATTATATATAGAATATGGTAATCATGGAATTGCTGATCCTAAAAATATTAAAAAATATTCTCCTCTTACTTCTATAAAGGTTATAGAAAGACCAAGACCATTGCTTTTAGATGATGAATGTTGGAATTTAGATGGGGAGTAATATAGTTGAAATTTTAATTAAATAGTTTTATAAATTTATTTGTGTTTCTATTTTTATGGCAACTGATGAAGGTGTTCAGGGAGAAGAAAGTGTTGGATCTGAAAGTTTAGTTGACATTTTAAGAAGAAGGTTACCAATATTAGCAGATAAAATCATATTAAACCGTAAAGAAATTCCTGTATTTGAACGAGCTGAACTTTCTTTTGATAATGTTGATGGATCACATAATGATCGTCTGGCTTATGTTGCTGGAATATGGAGTGATTATTTAGTCTTGTGTGAAAATGCAAAAGAATATCCAACTGAAAGAGAGCGTCATTATATTCATGGTTATGATGTAAGGAGATTTGCTGATTTAGCAAATATTCATAGTTATAGAACAATTAATGTAACAGAAATTGGAAAACTTCCCTTAATATTGCACCATGAGGCTCTGGGAGAGTCTGATGGTTAACAAGACCCACATACTTTAGCTTTCGATAAGTATATAAATTTATAATTCATATAAATATTATGAAAACTGTAACTGTCCCTAAAGAAGTCTTTAATAAAATATTATCAGATGTAGAGACATTGATAGATGATGTTGAAATAGCTTTAGATGAGAAAATACAACAACGAATATTTGATATTGAAAGTAGGAAAACAAACGGAAAAACTGAAGAAGATTTAAATAATTATCTTAAAAAAAGAGGGGTGAAAATTGAGTGAATGGATTGTTAAAGAACATCCAGATTTCTTTGAAGATTTAGATAAATTAGAGAAAAAAGAACTAGAAATTTTCTACAAGAAAAAGAATAAAATTAAGGAAAATCCTTTAAGATTAAAACACCTTTCAGGAGGAGAAAATTGCTATAGGGAAGAAATAACGACAAATATAAGACTTATTTATTATTTAAAAGGAAATGTAATGTGGTTATTAGCAATAGATAAACATGATGAATCTTATGCTAAATTCAGAAACAGGCTTCATTCATTAAGAACTAAGTATTTTAATAATGATTTTAAATAGATTTATATATTTTTTTGTGCTGATATTTTTATGGTTATTGATGAAATAATTGATAAATTACCTAATTTGGATGAATTTATTAAGAAAATTGTTCATGATCCTGATTTGCCTTTGATGGTTATTCAACGTGTTGAAATTATTGAAAAGGGTAAATCAAGATTTCTTGCATATGTAGCTGGAAAACTTAGAAACAAAGATTTAATATATAATGTATCTGCTTATGAAAAATATCAGCATTTATACTTCCCATATTCTACTTATAAAAAGATTAAAATAAGAGAAATTGAAGGATATAATTTACTTCCTTTAGACGATTGGCTTTTTGAAGGTGAATAGTTTAACAAAACTCGCATACTTTAGCTTTCTTTACTTTTGTTTTACAGCAAGAACTACAACAAAATAAATTGCCTGCTAACTTATGTCCTTTTCCTTTTACTAATTTTCCGCACTTATAGCATTTATTCATTTTTTCACCTCAACTAAATTTATTGGCTTTTTCTTTATGAAAGATTTAACATTATCGATAGTGGTATTTAATATTCTAAGCAAGGCTTCTATACTATTGAAAGCATTATGTGGAGTTATTAAAACATGCTCATTATGCATTAAAATATGATCTTCGATAACAATTAACATATCTTTTTTATCAAAATGCTTGGATAATAATTGCTTTTCTTCTTTGATATAAGGCTCTGATTCAAGAACATCTAAGCCAGCTCCTGCTACAATTCCTTTATCAATTGCTTTTACCAAAGCATCTGTTTCTATCAAAGCGCCTCTTGCGGTATTAATAATATAAGCTCCCCTTTTGATATATTTCATATTATTTTTATTTAATGTATGATGTGTTTGTTTATTGTAAGGAAGATGTAGAGTGATAATGTCTGATTTTTGCAATAATGTTTTTAATGAAACATATTTAAAATTAAATTCCTTTTGTAATTTGTTATTTTTAAATTTATCATAAGCAATTACATTCATTCCAAATCCATGAGCTATTTTAATTGTGTAAGTTCCAATATGACCCGTACCGATAACACCTAAAGTTTTATCTTTTAAATCAAAACCCCGTAAACCATTATAATCATAGACTCCAATTTTTGTTCTTTCATGTGATTCATATATTCTTCTTGATAATCCCAAAAGTAAAGCAAATGCATGTTCTGCTACTGTATTTTCTCCGTAAAATGGAACGTTGGAAACTGTAATTTTTCTTTTTTTACATTCAACTAAATCAATATGATCAAAACCAGTTGACATTGTTGCAATATATTTTAATTTTTTAAATTGATCAATAACAGATTTATCTAATTTTGAATAGATGAAAGTAGAAATAATATCGACATCTTTAACTTTTTTTATATTATCATTTAATTTATCATTAAAGAATATTAGTTTATGGCCTTTTAATTTATCTTTTATATGTTTTATTTCCCAATCTTCAACTTCAAAAAAAGCTATTTTCATATAACACCTCTTTTAATATTAAGAATAATTAAGTTTATTTAAATGTTATGGTATTAATTAGTTAGTATGGATCATCATTATATCTTTGATATGTTTCTATTGTTCTCTTTTCTTCCGCTGTTCCTTTAATTCTCATGTTTTCAATAATGTTTTCAATTTTTATTTCCAAGTCAGATAGTGGTTTGGGAGGTCTAGGTTTTAATGTTTTTAATTGAGGATCATAGAATAAGAATATGGGTGGTATATCTTCTGCTAACCTTTGGTCTCTAATTTTTAACCTAATTTGATGATAGATTCCAGATGCCTGTTTAGTAAGTTCTTCATCTGTTTCTGCC
>DATDYQ010000049.1:0-3504 GCA_035288965.1 Candidatus Nanoarchaeia archaeon | reverse complement strand
TCTTAAATCTTCTGAAAGTAATTCTAGAACTGGATTAAAAAATCCTGTAATAATAGCATGTTTAGCTTCGTCTTTTGATAAACCACGAGACATTAGATAGAATAATTGATCTTCATCTATTCTTCCAACAGAAGCTGAATGACCTGCTTGAACATCATTTGCTTCTATTTCTAAACCTGGAACAGCGTCTGCTTTTGCTCCTGGATTTAAGATTAAAGCATGATCTGATAAGAAAGATTTTGTTTTTTGTCCATCTTTTGATATTCTTATCATTCCGTTTGATAAACAACGAGAACTATCTTTTAAAGCTCCTTTTATTAAGACTTCTGATGAAGTAAAAGGTTTATTATGGTTTACTGTAGTGTTTAAATCAAAATTTTGACTAGATGATCCAAAGAATAATTCAATATCTTTAAGTTGGGAATTTTCTCCATTAAGATAGAAATCTGTAAATGTTTTTGTGTAATTACTTCCTAAACAAATGAATGAATGATTTAAATTTGCATTTTTATCTAAAATAAATGCTTTTGCTGAAACATTTTCCATATTATTTCCAAATTTTTGTAATTCTATGAAATTAAGAGTTGAATTTTCTTTCTGGAATACTTCTAAAGATGAATTTCTTTTTGCTAGTGAATCTGAATCAAGATTATGGATTATTGTCAATGAACTATTTTCTTCTAAAAGAATTATATTTTTCTCTACAATATTATCTGCTTTTGTGTTTAATATTAATGGAATTTTGATATTTGTATTTTTTGGAACTTTGATAAATAATCCAGAATTAAAAAATGCATTATTAATCAAAAGATCTCTTTCTGTATGTGGAAAGATTGCTTTGTCTTGAAAGTATTTTTGAAAGAATTCTTGATTTTTAGATATAGCTTCATTAATATCTAGAATTTCTAAAGCATTATTATCTTCATATAATGTTTTTGACGTTGAAATTAAAGGATTTATTTCTGTTTCTGGAATTATTATTTTAGCTAGATTAAAGCTTGATTCACGAAAATCTTTAAGCCAATTTGGTTCATTGTCCAAGAATACTGTTTTCATTAGCCAACACTTCCTTCCATCTCCATTTTTATTAGCTTGTTAAGTTCGATTGCATATTCCATTGGAAGTTCTTTTGTAAACTCTGCCATGAAACCGAGAACTATCATTGACATTGCTTCTGATTCTGATAAACCACGAGACATTAGATAGAATAATTGATCTTCTCCTATTTTTCCAACATAAGCTTCATGAGATATTGTAACATCTTCTTCTTCAATATTCATTGTTGGATAGGTATCGGATCTTGATTGTTCATTTAACATTAGAGCATCACATTTTACAGATGATGTAGAATTATGAGCTCCTTTTGCTATTCTTACTAAACCACGATAAGATGAATGTCCATTTCCATTACTAATTGATTTTGAAATTATTCTTGAAGTTGTGTTTGGAGCTAGATGGATTACTTTTCCACCTGCATCTTGATGTTGATCATTTGAAGCAAATGCTACGGATATTATATCTGCTTTTGAATTTTTTCCTTTCAAATAAACAGAAGGATATTTCATAGTGACCAAACTACCCATATTCCCGTCGATCCACTCAACAGTTGCATTTTCATAAGCGTAAGCTCTTTTTGTAACTAAATTATAAACATTGTTTGACCAATTTTGTATTGTTGTATATCTTACTTTTGCATCTTTCAATGCAATAACTTCTACGACGGCTGAATGCAAAGAATTTGAAGAATAAACTGGGCTTGTGCAGCCCTCGACATAGGTAGCTTCTGCTCCTTCATCGACGATGATTAATGTTCTTTCAAATTGCCCAATATTTTTTGCATTTATTCTAAAATAAGCCTGTAGCGGAATATTAACTTTAACTCCCTTAGGAATATAAACAAATGATCCGCCACTCCAAACAGCTGTGTTAAGAGCTGCAAATTTATTATCTCCTGCTGGAATTACTGTTCCAAAATATTTTTTAACAATATCTGGATGTTCTTTTAATGCAGTATCCATATCTGTAAAAATAACTCCTTGAGCTGCTAAATCTTCTCTAAGATTATGATAGATTGATTCTGAATTGTGAACTATAAATCCATTAGCCACAAAATTATGGGAACCTTCTACTTCTATATCATAAACTGGCTCAAATCCTACTTTATTAATACTGTCTATTCTTCCAAAGCCAATTTCATTAGTTATATGATTTTTAAAAGTTGTATTTTTTGCTCCTGAATAATCATGGAAATGTTTTTTGTTATAAAGTCTTGATGATCTTTTTTCATTCCTGCATGGAATTTTTGATGTATCTGCAGATATTTGCAAGCGGTATGCTGTAACATTTTCTTCTTTTTTAAATGGATTTTTTTGTATAAATTTTATTACTGTAGATGAATTTAAACCACAATATGGCAATAAGTTTTTTATATCATTTAATAGTTCTTTATTACAACTTGTTATTACTGGATCTTTATTTTTAGGGTGATTTCTAACATAACCATCTGAGTCTATATAACCTGCTAATAAAGCAAGTTTTTGTTCTTTTGGTAGAGAATAAACCCAATTTGGTAGTCTTTTGGTATGAGATTTTCCACCAAACCCATTCATCTCTATAAAATTTGCTAATAATAATGAATGAATTATAACTCTATCATCATATCTTAGAATTAAATCAGTTTTGAATAACTTCTTAACTATTTTGAATAACTCTCTTCTTACATCTTGTTCTTTAGATGGAATTGCAATCTCCACTCTTGCTTTGTTTTTCTCTTTATGTAAGAATCCATCTCCCAAGTATATACCAAAAAGCCACATTAAATCTTTTGATGTTTCTTTTGGTAATTTTATGATTTTGTATCTTCTATTATTTGTATTTGGATGTTGTAATAAATATGGTTTTCCAAAATCCGGTAGATCTTTGACAATCGCAACCAAATCACCTTTTTTTAAATCTTTAAGATATCGCCATTCCATTTTATATCTTCCTCTAATTTTTCCAGGTTTTTTATGAAGATTTAGCGTTAAGAAAGGATGGTTTTCACTTGCTTTAATTGATCTTGTTTTAACTTTTATTTTATAAACTTCTTTAAATCCTTTAGTTCCAAATTTTTTTACTATGCTTTTTTTTATTTTTTTTGTATTTTCGTCAAATGTAAATACCTTATCACCTTGTTTTATTGAATCAATTCTTACAGGTCCTTTTGGGTTTGTAAAAACTAGAGAGTCCCCAGTAAGACATTCAAATTGAGCTCCTAAACCACCAAGAAATTTCTTTTCAGATTCAGGAATTCCAAGTTTATCAAATGTTTTTTTAATATATTCAGGAACGTCGTCCCAAGTATTTGTCTTAATATCAGATGGCTTATAATAATAAATTATTTCATCAAAATTTATCTTAGATAAATCAGCGCCCCAACTAGGCATTGGTCTTGATTCAAATATTTTAAGAGCTTTTAATCTATTGTCTAACATCCATTGAGGTTCATTTTTAATTTTTGATATT
>DATDYQ010000048.1:0-47666 GCA_035288965.1 Candidatus Nanoarchaeia archaeon | reverse complement strand
AACTTTATTAATAAATAAAACCGGCTTAACTCTTTCTCTTAAAGCTTGACGTAAAACAGTTTCTGTTTGTGGCATCATTCCTTCAACAGCATCAACTAAAACAATAGCTCCATCAACAGCTCTCATTGCTCTTGTTACATCACCTCCAAAATCAACATGTCCTGGAGTATCAATTAAGTTTATTAAAAAATCTTGTCCTTCTACATTATGCACCATAGAAACATTAGCAGCATCTATTGTTATTCCTCTTGCAATCTCATCTTCATGAAAATCTAAAGCTAGTTGTTTTCCAGCTAACTCTTCGCTTATCATCCCTGCTCCTGCTAAAAGACTATCGCTAAATGTTGTTTTTCCATGCATTCGTCCTTAAGAAGTTGTATCTTAAAGGATATCGATATGGGCACAAATAGCGATGTTCCTTATATGTTCTGGTTGTTTTTGTAATATCCTAACTTTGTCTGTTAATATGTCCGCCAAATAGGTTACCTCCTTATAATTGGTAGATTATTTTGAATCATCCAAACCTTATTTAAACCTTTCTGTTTATTTTTTAAAATTTTCCATCTTTTTAATTTATTAAGAAATTCATATACAACTGTCTTTTTTCTTGATAATTTTAAAGAAATATCTTTAAAATTTGCCTCATCTAATCCATTTACTACCAAAATTACGTCGTTGAAGTTTATAGAAGATTTTCTCTTTTTTGGATAATATTTATTTAATTTATATAAAAAGGTGTCTAGTTTTTGAATTTTATTATATTTAAATCCATATAAATTTTCATGAAGTCTATGCCATTTCTCAGTATTTTTTTCAAATAAAATTAAAGATTTTTTCAAACTTTCCCGATCTCTAATCAATATTCTATATCTCCCAAATTTATCTTGTTTTCTAGAACAATAATGTGAACTCATACCAAGATTATTTAGAATTTGATGAACACTATTTATCAACCTTTCACTTTTTGATATCAACGTTACATAACCATTTCTATAATCAACACCACCATCAAACATAAAAAGGCCTTTCAAAAAAGAAATTTGAATATTTTTACTAGAATCTTTGATATATTCTGGAATATCTATAATATTTACCTTTTTTCCAGTTAATAATCTTAATATTCTGGTTAAATATAAGAAAATGATCTTATTACTTACATAAACTTCATAATGATTTTTCCTTTTTATAGGAACTATTTTTGTTCCAAAGCTATTATTAAACCATCTACAGAAAGAATCAACATTTGTTTTATATTCTTCTCTTAAAACAAATTCATAATGGGTAGCATTTTTATTTTCGTTCCATACTGTAATTCTTCTTCTTAAATGACCATCAGCTACATAAGCACCTATAATTTTAGCTAAATCTTCTGTTAATAAAGGGGGTAATTTAACTTTATTTCTTTTTGAACCACTTTCAAGAATAATACTCTTGGGCAAATTTATATTTAAAATCTTAAATAATTCAAGAGGTACAGAATACCTTTTATTAATATATTTCCATAATGTAGAATATGTTATATTTAATTCTTTAGCAATTTGATTTAGTTTTTTATTGTCTATTTTATTTAATATTAAATTTCTTAACTTATTATTTAATACAACTTTTACTGTTTTATTATCACATAAATCATATATATTTGTCACCAATTTCATGGAGATTATTAAGATATAAAACTTTATAAATACTAACAAATCACTATAAATCAAAACATTTTTATATTATTTTATTAAGTAAATTTTATATCAAATGGCAGTAGAACAATCAATAGTAATAAATGCACCAATAGAAAAAGTTTGGAATATTATTAAAGATGTTAATAACTGGAAATCCTGGAATCCTGTAATAAAGAATTCTAAATATACTGTTGGAGATGATTTATTAATTAATAATAAACTAGAAATAAAAATCAAATCAGGAATTAAAACTTTCAAATATAATCCATTGATCATTGAATCAAATTCTCCTTATATTGTGGCATGGACAGGAGATTGTTCTGGATTTCATAGGAGATTAACATTTATTCTTGATAATAACAAGCAAACAACAGTTACAATAATAGAAGAGATTTTAGGCATGGGAACATTTATTGCAAAAATATTATTGCCTGAATCATCTATTAAAAAAACAAATAAAACATTTCTTGAATCTTTAAAAAAAGAAGCTGAAAAATAAAAAATTATTTATTGTTGTTATAAAATTTAGTTGATACTCTTTTTGGATGATCGTTCTTAGATTTTTGAGGCGAATAATGACTAATCCATCCAGTACCATCTCTCTTTGTACAGTACTCCATTTCAGGATTACCATCATTATCTCTATCTATTACAACCAATGTTCCATCAATTTCAGGTATTTCTGTAACATATTGTCTTGAACCATCTCTTTGAGCATAAACTCTTACAGGTTGATTACTCGCTATTTCTGCCATAAAGTTGCTCCAGTTTACTTTTTGTTCAGGTTGTTTTATACCACATCCATTAAGAGATGCAACCAATGCACACAATGTTTCTATTTTTTGTATTTTGTTCATTTTCGTTTTTCTCCTTATTATTTATTACTTTATAATATATTAGATGAATATTTAAATTTTTGTCGCACTTTAAAATACGAAACATTTATTAACTAGAAAACATAATAAAATAGCATGTACGAATCTCAATTAAAAGAACTCGGACTAACAGACAATGAAGTTAGAATCTATCTTATTTTACTAAAACAGGGAATGCAAAATCCTTCTGAAATTTCACAAAAACTAGGCTTACATCGAGGTTATATTTATGATGCTTTAGAGAGAATGCAAGAAAAAGAACTTATCAATTCAATTTTAAAAAACAACAAAAAATATTTTCAAGCAACATCTCCAGAAAATTTAATAGAACTTCTTAAACTAAAGCTAGAAAATTTACAAAAAATTATCCCGGATTTAAAAAAAATTATGGAAATAACAAAAGAAGAAACAAAAGTAGAACTTCATAAAGGCCAAAAAGTATATAGAACCTTAATAAAAGATATAATATCTTCTTTAAAAGAAAACGATGAAGCATACCTTATCGGAATAGATGAAAATACTTTATTAAATGAAGTAGAGCCAATCTATCTAAAACAATATCTTAACCTTATACAAACTAAACATATAAAAGAAAAAATAATCATTAAACAAGGAAGTAAAAAGTTAAAGTATCATAATCTAAAATATAGACAATTATCAGAAGATTATATAGGAAAAACAGCTCAAATAATATATAAAAATAAAGTTGCAATATTTATCTTATCAATGCCTTATTATTTGATAATTATAGAGAATAAAGAAGTTGCAGAAACATATAAAAAACAATTTAATTTATTATGGAAAATTGCTAAATAAATTTAAAAATCAGTAATTTAAAAAATTTAAGGAAAGTCTCCTTCTGCACAATCTTCAGGACAGAATATATATCCCACGCAAGGATTTTGACCTTCATTTGGTGGATCGCACCCAATTGCACCCTCATTGTTTTCACATATTCCATTACCACATGTAGTTAATGGAGCTTGGCAGTTTTTTACACACCCTTGCATTCTGGCTATATCTACTGAGTTTGATAAATAATTTAATCCTCCAATTTCTGCTTCACATGATTTAGCGCAACTTACACACTTCTGATCAAAATCACAAACATTATTTTTCATTCCACATGTTGAACTACACCAGGATTCAGAAGTATAATGACATGCATCCCTGGGCGTATTTGCTGGTGAAGTAGATTTTTTATCAACGCAATATAGGTCGCATCCTGTGATTCGCACCTCGCATTGATCATCTCCAGCTGTTTTTTCTATTTCTCTTATCACAAAAACAAGATTTCTTTTATATGATGAATCTTCAATATCAATCTGAATCATTGCTTCCATATCGTCTCCTTTTTTAATATCATAACCCATTGAGCATGGTGCTAAACTTGTATCAGGAGGACAATAACCTTCCACTTTAGTACCTCCCTCAAAAAAAACTTCCAATACATCTCCTTCTATCATCTTTGTCTTGCACTTCCAAGCAGATGATCCACATGGTTCTAATATTTTATTAATTTTGATTTTACCCATTTCTTTAAGACCACCTTTATATACGGTATAAATATCTAATATTGTAGCATCAACTTTAAATGGTTCAAATCGTTGTAAACTCCCATTAAATACTCTAGGAATAACACTACCTATAGGAACTATAATTGTAGCACCATTTGATTCTACTGGAATATCATCCTTAATATCAAACACAGAATCTCCATTATCATAATAAAGCTTAATAACAACACTCGGTGTAGTTGGCTCTTTATTATTTGAAATTTTAATATCATAGTTAGTGCCATAAATTAATTCACTAACTCCCAAAACTTCTCCCGGAACACCATCATTGTTTTCATGCACCACTACATATCCTGCCCTAGTAATATGTACTACCTCTATTATTCCAGAATCTTTTTGAGTGTATGTAGAAGTAGATATGAAATTTCCTTCTTCAACACAACCACCAACAACAATTAGTAATGAAAATATTAATAGAATAATGAAATATTTCATATTATAATTAAATCATTTATTATATATAAACTTAATGGAAAATTGCTAAATAATTTTATTGTAAAAATCTATATTTCCTTGCTAATTTTCCCTTATCCCACCATTTCCCAAATCCAAACCAATGTCCAGCTTTCACAGTTGATAATCCTATTAAAATTGTTATATAAATAATATGCTCATCTAAAAATGGATTGTTTGCTGGAGGTATTAAAGCAAGCCACATTAATAAAAATAATAAGCTTCCCAAATAACTAGCCAATCTAACTCCAATTCCAAAAAGGAATGCTATCCCTAAAAATAATAATCCCATCATAAAAAGCCAATCAACAAATACATTTCCTGCTAAACTTTGGAAAAAAGAAGCAAAAGGACCATGAGTTCCAAGTTTTAAAAATCCATAAGTGGGAGAATTTCCCAAAATCCATGCTTTATCAGCTTTAGTAGCAAAACCCAATCCAAATAATTTGTCAAAAAAAGCCCATAAAAAAGTCCATCCCATTAAAAGTCTTAATATCACCCAAACATACTGCTCTTTTTTTAACATATAAAAAAAATGCTTTACTTCTTTATAACTTTATCTACTTGCATCAGCCTGTCTTTCTAATTCTAATTTCTTAGCTATAGCCGCACTTTTCTGATCAACTAAACTAGCAGCTATAATCTCATCAGCCAAAACTTTTTCATATCTTACTTTATTATTAAAAGATTTCTGATAAGCTCCTTGTGTCATTAACCTCAAAGCTAAATCTATTCTTCTCTGAGGTGCGATATCAACAGCTTGCGGATATCTTGCTCCACCATATTCTATTGTTGTAATTTCTTCTCTAGGTGCAGCATTTTCCAAAGCCTTAACAAAAACTTCAATAGGATTTTTCTTTGTTGTTTGTTCTATTATTTGAAACGTCTTTATAACAATTTGATAAGCCATTACAGCTTTCCCAGAAGATCTTCCGCTTGATATCTTATGTTTTTTTCCCTTATGTCCCGGAATTAATATCTTGTTCATCAATCTTTCAACAATTGGAGCTTTATCATTCCATAATCTATTTTTAGCAGCTCTTCCAGCTGTTCTTGGAACTAGAATTGGTTTAATGTTTATATAACTTTGAAGCGCTACATCATTTACTTTTAATGTACTTACATCCCATCTATTAAATAATTTAAAGTCCATAACTTTTTGAGTTTTTATTCTATTTATAAAGCTTTCTTTCTATCTAGTTTACCACATATTGTCATCAAAGCTAATCTTATTACAACCCCGATTATTATACACAATACCGAAATTTCTGAGTTAATATAAAAAAATTATATAAATACTAAGCAATATTTACTTTCTCTTGAGATTCCTTTCTTTTTTTGATAGAACGCATTTCCTGTATGGATCTTCCAAAGTCAATTTCAGTTTCTTGATTTACAAACTTCATCAATCTTGCCACTTCAGGCATTAAAACACTTAAACCAGCATATTTCATCTGACATAATCTCAAATAAACAGGGGCAGCCCCTGTCTGAGTTCTTAATTCATTTATATGAAAATCCTCTCTTAAATTAATCTTAGTATTCATCGAACCAAATGTCGACATTGGTAATGAAGTGCTGGCAGCATAAGGACCACATTTTTCATTAATCCTATACCACATACTGCTTGATTCTTTATTAGCTTTTTGAATATCCCCCTCTAATCCTATTGCTCTTAATCCAGGAGATATATAAGATCCAAGTTCTGGATTAAAATTTAAAGGATCAAGATAAGATGGAACAGTATGTCTTCGAATATCCCTTATTTCAGCTATTGGCATTAACATAGTTAAATCCAAACTTACAACTTCAAAAGCCCTCCCGGGTTTATATCTTCTATTTTTTCTTAAATCATCATGTCCAATTCCCGCATAATTATTCAACAATTTTATTTTTTGTTCTCTAGACATATGTTTAACTTCATTATTAGATTGAGTAATCGTTATATTAGAAACTTTTTCTCGTAATATTGCAGAAATAAGGTCATCTAAACTTCCATCTAAATTAAACATAATTTCTAGATTTAAATTAGAATCATTTACTTTTACAAAATCACCATATCTATAAACATCTAATTTAAGTTTTTCATTTTTTATTATGCTATCAGCTTCTTTAAAATCAATATCTCTTATTTTATATCCTATTAATGGTTTTCTCGTTTCAAAAAGGAAATCACGACTTTCAATAGATCTTTTATCATCATATTCTGTATGGTCTAATAAAGGTCCGACTAATTTTTTCATCTCTCTTTTAAATAATTCATTTATCATAATTCCTTCAGCAAAAAATCTAGATTGCTGTTGATATACTAAATGACGCATAGCTTCAGCATTAAAGATAATGCCAAGACTTGTTCTCGCAGAAAGAGGGAGCAAATGTCTTACTTGATCTTTAAGAGCAGCGCTTATTGTTCTGCTATATCCTTCTTTTAATTCTTCATCTGTTGCATATTCTTGGCCCAATCTTTTTAAAGATTCCTGGGCTTTTTCTTTGAAATTTTCAAAAGGTAGATTATTGCCAATCCATCCCAATAATTCTTTATATTTATCCCCTTTATCATTGATAACTCTAGAATATATCTTAAAAAATCTATCAGTTGTTCTTCTAAAATCATTTTCTAATCCTACCATTTTAATCAAAGGATCAACAATATAGTTAAAATTCCCATCTCTTCTTCTCTCACTATAATCAACATACCTTGTAGATTTTTCTATTCCAAACAAAACCCGATTATGCAACAAAGTCATAGCTTCTAACATAGAAACTCCATGAAATACTGCTGAAAAATCTACATTTCTTGCAACAGAATCATCACCATACTCATCCCAAACAGCTTCAAAAAATGGACCGCCTATTTCAGACATATAATCCGGAATCTGTAATTTATCCAAGGCATTCCTCAATTTTTTATTGCCCTGAATCATTCTAGCCGTAATCACTCTTGCATCATCTTCCGCTCTGCTTTGCTTACAAATTGCCATTCCAGATATTAAACCACCTTGATTAAATCCAGCGACAGGCAAGTCTAAATTTGTATATATCTTTTTAGTTAGATCAATAACCTCTGGATTTAACATTTCCCCAGTTTTTGCAGAAGTGTATTTTGGCTCTTCATATTCCAGATTTTCAACAATATCAGAATTCCTCATTTTAGACACACTTTCAACAAGTCTTTCGTGATTATCTCTAT
This sequence comes from Candidatus Nanoarchaeia archaeon, assembly GCA_035288965.1. Taxonomy (GTDB): domain Archaea; phylum Nanobdellota; class Nanobdellia; order SCGC-AAA011-G17; family JAGVZF01; genus DATDYQ01. Next base: position 39,895 of record DATDYQ010000048.1, on the reverse strand, counting down.
TAAATTCCCACATAAAATAAAAATAATAGAATTAGTTTATATAAATTCATATTCTATAAAAATTATATTTATCTTCTACCTTTCTCTATCTTTCCAGATAATAAAGCTTTCAAACTCTGATCATTTACCTTAATAACTTGCCACCTAACAGCAGGAATATCACCTTTAGCTCTTCCTTTTGTTCCACCCATATTTTCAATTACAACTTCATCATGCTCATCTATCATTTTAATAGCATTATTTCCGGGTGTAAATGCAGTTACCTTTCTTCCATTTTTCATTAACTGAACGACTACACATTTCCTCATTCCTGAATTTGGCTGTTTTGCTTCAACTTGTTTTTTTTCTAAAACAATTCCTTTAGCTTGGCTTGCTCCACCCAAAGGATCTGACTTTTCTTTCAATCTAAGAACTCTTTTAATATACCATTTATTGTGCCATCTTCCGGTTTTTCTTCTCATCTTTAGTCTCTTTCCGGCCATTAATCCCCTAGATTTATTTCCCATGTATTTTTTAGCTTTCTATTGATTTATAAAGCTTTCTAACATACTAAAAATTTATATAATATAACTAACACATATTAAGATGATATTAATCATAAATTTTGGTGGCCAATATTGCCATTTAATAGCAAGAAGAGTTAGAGATCTTGGAGTTTATTCTGAAATATTACCTTACAATACTTCATTAGAAAAAATAAAAAAAATAAACCCATCCGGAATTATTTTTTCAGGTGGTCCATCAAGTGTCTATGATAAAAAAGCTCCATTAATAGATAAAAGAATTCTCAATCTTAATATTCCAATTCTAGGAATTTGTTATGGTTTACAATTAATAGGAAAACTCACAAATTCAAAAGTTCTTAATGGAAAACTAAAAGAATTTGGTAAAAAAATATTATATATCAAAAAACAATCAACATTACTAAAAAATTTGTCTAAAAAAGAACAAATATGGATGAGTCACGGAGATTTAATAAACTCAATGTCTAGTGATTTTAATATTCTAGCTTCAACAGATAGTTGTAAGATTGCCGCTTTTGAAAACAATAATAAAAAGCTATACGGAGTCCAATTTCATCCTGAAGTTATTCACACTTTAAATGGAATTAAGATTTTTGAAAATTTTGTTTTTGATATTTGCAATGCAAAGAAAAATTGGGGAATAAAAGATTTGCCGAATAAGTTGATAAAAGAAATTAAAAAAGAAATAGGAAACAATTCTGTTATTATGGGGGTTTCTGGGGGTGTAGATAGCGCAGTAGCTGCTACATTATTAAATAAAGCTATTAATGAAAGATTACATTGTGTTTTTATTAATCACGGTTTATTAAGAAAAAATGAAGAAAAAGAAGTAATAAATTTATTCGAAAATAAACTAAAATTCAAACATTTCCACCATGTAGATGCATCAAAATTATTTTTAGAAAAGTTAAACAAAATCTCGGATCCAGAAGAAAAAAGAAAAATAATCGGCCACACATTTATACAAGTTTTTGAAGATAAGGTTTTCGAACTAAATAAAAAATATAAAAATATTAAATTTTTAGGACAAGGAACAATTTACCCAGATAGGATAGAAAGTGCCCAGCCATCAAAAATTGCTTCTAAAATCAAAAGCCATCATAATTTAACATTGCCTGAAAAAATGAAATTAAAAATTATTGAACCATTAAAGGAACTTTACAAAGATGAAGTTAGAAAATTAGGGAAAGAGCTAAAAATTCCTAATGAATTATTAAACAGACACCCATTTCCAGGACCTGGTTTAGCAATAAGAATTTTAGGTGAAATAACAAATGAAAAATTAAATATCTTAAGAGAATCAGATTATATTTTTATTGATGAACTAAAAAAATCAAAACAATATGACAAAACATGGCAAGCATTAGCAGCATTATTTCCAGTAAAATCAGTCGGTGTAATGGGAGATTCAAGAACTTATGAATATATTATCTCTTTAAGAGCTGTAACCAGTGTTGATGCAATGACTGCAGATTGGGCAAAAATTCCAAATGAACTGCTAGAAAAAATATCTAATAGAATAATAAATGAAGTCCAAGGAGTTAATCGAGTTGTTTATGACATAACCCAAAAACCGCCTTCAACAATAGAATATGAATAAATTTAAATATAACCATTAATTATGTTATTTATATGAAAAAGAGGGTTATTTATTTTGTTCTATTTTTTTCAGTTATTTTTATTAGTGGATGTATTCAATCAACAAAACAAAATTATCAACTAACAAGTGCTGATCAAATAAAACTTTCTGATTTACTTGGTAAATTAAATTCAAATACGGTAAGTTATGAAGGATCTTACAAAAAAGAAAATGAAATTCATGGATGGGCAGGAAGTGCAGGATCTACAGATTTTGCATATGAAGAGGAAATTTTTATAGTTTATGATAATTATCAAGTAGAGAACTATACTATAAATCATACAACTACTAGTGGATATTCTATATCAAATAAGGGAGATTATTATAAATATTATAATCCAATTAATGGAGAACTTTGTCATCAAGATTTAATTGGTTATGCTGAATCTATGTATTCAGAAAGACCAATTGCTCCAGCATTTGGGAATATTGTTGAAGGATGTAATATAAAAGCAGATGGAGGAAAATATTCTTGCATTTGTGATGGTAATGAAGTTTCTGTAAGTTATTATGATAAAGTTGAACCAAAATTTCCATGCAAAAAGCAAATACAAACTAATGGATTAATATTATGGGATCATCCAAATATTATATCATATCCGGAAATTAATGAAAGCTTATGTTATTTCCTTGCATATTCTGAAGAATCTACCGAATTTCAATCCGCCTTTGAATGTGTCAATAAAAACGTAAGATTAACACCAAAAATAGAAACTAATGAAAAATTAAAAAATGCATTTTGTATATCTGGAGAATATGATCGCGGTTACTGTACATTTGATCCAGTAAAAATTGACAAAGGATGCCAAAAACAAGTTCCTGAAAATTTAGATTCTAAGACAAAGAATGAAATAATCAATTATCTTAAAACAATAGACATCCGATCAATCTCAGAAGAATATAAAGATAATGATAATTGTTATGTATTCTCTTATTATAATTTAAAACATATCTTCTGTTTTGATGAAAAAAATTCAATAACATTCGCAGAATGGGGCAGCAATATATCAAAGAAAACAAGTACAAGTATTAATATTAATAAGTTGGAAAAATACGCTAAACAATCTTAATATCACTTACTTTAAAATATTTATTCACAACTTCTTTTAAGTTTATTAAATTCTTTCTATCTCTTCCAACAGAAAAGTTTATATAGTAACTCATAGTTTCTATATAGTAACTTTATGTTACCATGATAACTTTGACCCAAAAAGAACGAGAAACTGTAATTATCTTATTCAAAGATTACACTAATTTTTATAATGCCAATTCCATTAGCAAAATCCTTAACATCAGCCATGTTGGTGCTCAGAAGATATTTAAAAGACTTCTTCAGGAAAATTTGGTAATAAGCAAAACCATAGGAAAATCCATAATCTACAAACTTAATTTTAGTAATGATTATGTTACTCACCTCGTTGCTTTCATACTCGCAGACGAAGCAAATAAATTCAAACGCTGGAAAGAAGAATTTAAAGAACTCTTTAAGAAAGACAGAATAGTCATGCTTTTTGGCTCTACAATTAAAGATTATGCTCATGCCCAAGATATTGATATAATGATAGTACTAGAAAATAAAGAGGTCAAAGAAGTAAATACTGTTTTGAAGAAAAAAGAAGAAATACTTCCTAAAAAACTTCACGCTATCAAATTAACTCACTTAGACTTATTAGAAAATCTTAAAAAGAAAGATAAAGCCTTCTTGGATATAATAAAAAATGCAATTATCATTTATGGTCAGGATATATATGTGGAGATACTGAAAAATGTCACAAGCCTCTAAACAGGTGAAGTGGTGTTTGAGCAAAGCAAAGAAAGAAATTAAAGATTGTAGAAAATTAGGCAAGAGAGAGAAACATAGAGGTTTGTTGAAAATAGACCCAAGTATTAAAGAAGCGAAGAAACACCTAGTCAAAGCAGAGCATAACCTAGATGGCATAACAAAATTCAGAGAGATTGGATTTTCCGATTGGTCTATATCAGCTGGATTCTATTGCATTTATCATTGTTTCCTAGCAATCGCTACTAAATTTGGTTATGAATCTTCAAATCAGACATGCACTATCGCACTAATAAGATTTCTCAAAGAGAATAATGAAATCCAGCTTGATGAAAAATTTATCGAACTATTAGAATATGAAGAGATGGATGATATCAAAGAGAGTAGTATCATTGATCTAAGAGAGGGTTACACTTATGGAGTACAGATTTCAGTAAAAGAAGAAGCAAAAATTAACAACTTGAAAAAGATTTGTAAAGAACTCATTGATATCACTAAAGAAGTTATTTTCAAATAACCACCCAAAAATATTATTTAGAAGAAATGATAAAGAAATTATCTAAACAATCTTAATATCACTTACTTTAAAATATTTATTCACAACTTCTTTTAAGTTTATTAAATTCTTTCTATCTCTTCCAATTAAAATTCCTCTATCTTTCATATCATCAGCTTTTATCTCAATAATATCATTTTCAAACTTAATCTCGCTTGGTTTTATTGGAAACAAAAAACTTCTCACAAACTTAACAACATCATCATTATATTCAACAATCTTTATTTTTTTCTTGATCATATATTCAATTTTATTTACATTTCTTCCTTTTATACCAATTGCATTCCTAGCTTCCCCATTTTTAACAACGAAAACAATTCTTCCATTGCTAGTAAAACAATCTTTAACATGAGAATTAGTCATTTTCTCAAACAAATTGATCAAGTTTATTGTATCGTTGTCTATTTTCATATTAATAACAAGCTACCGAAATTGAAAATGGTTTTTTACATATAATTCCAAGCTCATCATTTGGAACATCTAATTGATCTACTTTTATATTGGCTATTTTAGAATAATGAAGAATATCTTCCTTTAACTCTTTAGGACAGTTAGATGATAAAAAAACTTCACTTACCTTTCCACTTTTTATTTTTTTTAAGGTTTCATCTTTACCATAAATTAACTTTTCTTCTTTCAATGCCTTTTTTAAATTTTCAATGCTCATTTTTTCTTCATCTTTGCTATTAACCCAGGTAATCCGGTTCCCAATGGCACAGGCTGATTTAATAAAACATTTTCTATTACACTATTTAAATTATCTCTTTCACCTATTAAAGAAGCATTAATGATATGTTTTATAGGAGTTTCAAAACTTGCTCTTGCCAATACACTCTCTTTTTCTCCTGTTATTCCTCCCCTGCTAACTCCATTAACCTCTCCAGTAATTGTCATGACATCAGCTAAAAACATTATATGTCTTATATCAATATCCAATCCTTGATCTTCAATAACTCTTAAAGATTCATTTATTATAGCTTGTCTTGCAGCTTCAATGCCTAAAACATTTAAAATTTCTATTATATTATTACTTGTTGTATTTTTTTCATCAATTTCTTCTAATTGTAAAACTTCTTTTAAATTACTTCCTGAACATATTATCATAAATTCATTATCTTTTTTTACAGGCAGAACTTGACCTATTCCTTTTATCCCACCAATTACTATGTCCTTAGCTTTCTCTTTTATTCTAAAGACTTCGCTCAAATTATTCTGACTTCCCTTTGGACTTAATATTAAATTACCCCTTTCTTCTTTAGCATTAAACAATTTTGTGTTTATATTTAATATTTTTACAACTTCGCTTAATTCTAAACCTAGATCTTTTATCTTTTTCTGATCAATTTTAGCTTCAACTGCAGCATTTCCCAAGTTAATACTAAATTCAGTTACAATTTCTTTTAATTTGGTTTCTTTTATTCTTGCAGCTATTTTCCTGGCAAGTTTAGGATCTTTGTTGTATTTTGCTTTCAAATAAATATCCATTCTAGGTGTACTAGGTTCCTTCCTAGCATCAAAAATTTCAATTAATCTTGGTAATCCAAGAGTGACATTTAATTCAGAAACACCTGCAAAGTGGAATGTTCTTAATATCATCTGTGTTCCAGGTTCTCCAAAACTTTCAGCCGTTATAATTCCTATAGCCTCCCCTGGACTTATTTTTGCTTTTTCATAAGCATCTTTTACACTTTCCAAAACTTTTTTAGCATCTGCTGCACTCAATCTTTCTTCTTGGCATTCATTTTTTACATCTTCTAATAATTTCCCAGGTAACATTTCTTCATACTCATCATAAACACTTTTTGCCATTTTATTTGCCCATAACCTCTTTAATTATTTTTTTAACATTAATCTTTCCGCCTTCACTTTTGCTTACATCGATTCCATCATCACCATAAACAAATTGCATTATTGTTTTATTAGCATCTCTTACAGTATTATCATATTCCACTCTTAAATCCTGCAATGCATTAGCCAATCTTCTATACAAATATCCTGATTTTGGAGTTCTCAATGCAGTATCCATTAAACTATCTCTTCCAGTCATAGCTCCAAAGAAAAATTCATAAGGATTAAGTCCTTTTTTAAATCCATCCTTAACAAAACCTCTAGCCGCTGGAGATAAATCCCCTGGTTTAAAAATTGGCAAGGTTCTTCCTCTAAATCCTTTGCTTATTCTTCCACCCCTTAATGCATGTTGTCCAACGCAACTTGACATCTGAGCTAGATTCAATATATTTCCTGTAGCTCCAGATCTTGCCATTATTATAGTTGGATTCTTATCATCAGCTATGCTTTGAACCTGCTCTCCAACCAAATTTCTTACCTTATTTAATACTTCAATTATTTTTACTTCTAAAGTTTCTTTTTCATTTAATCCAGGAATAGCTTCTAATCTTTCCTTTAAATAATCTTCAATAAATTGATTAACCTGATTATAAGCATCTTGTATTAGTTCATCACATTTTGCCTTTACTTTTTCAGGTAAATCAGTGTCAGATATTGCAGTTGTAAATCCAACCTTAAACAATACCTGAATTCCCAATTTGAAAATGTTGCTTAATATTACAATTCCTGTATCTTCATCATATTTAGCATATAAGCTTCTAATCAAGCTTCCATTATCCTCTCCTATCGTAGCTTTGTCAATAACTCCTTTAATCAAACTTCCACTCTTTATTACTACATCCTTATTTCCTGTTAGATCAGCATTTTTGCTTTTTCCGATAAATTCAAAATCATCAGGCAGTAAACAACTAAACACTTCTTTTCCACCAACTTTCTTTCCAAATTTCTTAAATCTCTCACTTTTATCAACACCAATAGCCAATAATAATTCAACAGCATCTTCCCTATCAAATTCTAATTCTCTTGTTAATAAATAATTTCCAACAACGCTATCATCTATACATCCAACAATATTTAATCCATTTTTTGGAGTTATAATGTGATACTGAACTTGCATTAATATTTCCGCTTCTGCCCTAGATTCTTCATTTTGTGGAATATGTAAATTCATTTCATCTCCATCGAAATCTGCATTATAAGGAGTACATACAGCTGGGTTTAATCTGAAACTTCTTCCAGGCAATATCTTAACTTTATGACACATAATTGACATTCTATGCAAACTTGGCTGTCTGTTAAATATTGCAATATCTCCATCCATTAAATGTCTTTCAACAATATATCCGGGTTGTAATTCCTCTAACAATTGTTCTCTTGTTTCATCTGTAATTTTCTTTTTCTTTCCATCCGGTCTTACAACATAATTGCTTCCTGGATATTGTGTTGGTCCTCTTTTGATAAATTCCTTCAATCTTTTCATGTTCCATTCTGTTACCATTTCAGGAACAGTTAATTCCATCGCAACAATCAAAGGAACCCCAACTTCATTAAATTTAATCTTAGGATCAGGACTAATAACAGTTCTAGCAGCATAGTTAACTCTCTTTCCTGCTAAGTTATGTCTTATTCTTCCCTCTTTACTTTTTATTCTTTCTGTTAAAGTTTTTAATGGTTGTCCGCTTCTATGTCTTGCTGGAGGAACTTGAGTTATTGAATTATCAAAATAAGTTGTTACATGGTATTGTAATAAATCCCATAAATCTTCTATAATAATTTCAGGAGCTCCTGCATTTATATTTTCAAACAATCTTTGATTTATTCTTACTATATCTCCAAGTTTATGTGTTAAATCATCTTCGCTTCTCTCTCCTGTTTCTAATGTAATACTTGGTCTTGTAGTTACAGGAGGAATCGGCATTACAGTTAACACCATCCACTCAGGCCTTGCGTATGCTGGGTTAACCCCCAAAGCAACAACATCTTTATCTGGGATTTTTTCTAATCTTGCTCTTATCTCTATTGGGCTTACTCTTTTATCATCTTCCATTATTGTGCTTGGTTTTTCCAGTTTAACATCAAATTGTTTTGATTGGCAATAAGGACATTTCTTAACAGCTCTTGTTTCTGATAAAAATTCTTTTACTAAAGCTCTTCTTGCCTCAACTCCCTTTTCTTTTTCTATAATGCCAAGTTGTTCAACCATGGCTTCTATTTTTCCCTCTTCAGCCAAAGCTCTTCCACATTCTCTGCAGCAACTTCTTAAAAAACTTAGAATATGATTAATATATTTTATGTGTATTACAGGTCTTGCCAATTCAATATAACCAAAATGACCAATACATTCTTTTAATTTTCCACCACAAGTTTTACATCTTAATCCGGGATCTATAACTCCCAGTCTAACATCCATCAATCCTCCATCAACAGGATAACCTTCCTTATCATATAGTTCAGGAGTTACAACTTTTACAGCAGCTATTTTTTTAATCTGTTTTGCACTAAATAATCCAAAAGTTATACTTCCTATTTTCTTATAAACATATTCTACCATTTTAGTATTTGCTTTTTAACTCCAATTTTGGATAAACAACCATTGATTTTAATTCATCTAATAATAGTTTGAATGCATAGCTTATTTCAACCGCACTAATATTAACATTACTTCCGCACTTCGGACAATATTTTTTATTTTTATAACTATCATATATTGCTATCATTCCGCAATTCTCGCAAACATATAATAATGTTTTATCAGAATCAAATCTTTCTTTTAATAATAATGAAGCTCCATGAGCAACAAAACAATCTTTCTCCATCTCTCCAATTCTTAATCCACCGCCTTTGCTTCTTCCTTCTATTGGCTGTCTTGTTAATAATTGTATTCTTCCAGATGCTCTTGAGTGTAATTTATTAGCTACCATATGTTTTAATTTCAAGTAAAATATATTCCCCACATAAATTCTTGCTTCAAACATTTCTCCAGTTATTCCATTATACATTGTTTCAGTTCCATTATCCCTAAAACCAAGCTCAAGTAATTGTTTTCTTAATTCAGCTTCAGGTTCAGAGTCAAATGTTGTTCCCCTAATATATTCACCTCTCAAAGCTCCAACTTTTCCAGCTACAATTTCTATCATGTGATTAATTGTCATTCTGCTTGGAATTCCATGAGGTGAAAACAAAATATCAGGCACAACTCCCGCAGCTGTAAATGGCATATCTTCTTGGCTTACTAACATACCAATAACTCCCTTTTGTCCATATCTTGAAGCAAATTTATCTCCTACTTCAGGTATTCTTTGATCTCTTAATCTTACTTGCACAATTCTATTACCCTCTTCATTTTCAGTCATTATTATCATATCAACTTTTCCAGCTTCTCCATGTTTAACAGAAGCACTGCTCTCTCTTCTAACATTTGCAGCAACACTAAATTCTTCTAATTCTCCTAAAAATCTTGGTGGACTTGTTTTTCCGACCAAAACATCATCTTCTTTAACTTCAGCTCCAGTATATATTATTCCATCTTTTTCTAATAATCTATAATCTTTCTCTGCTTTATATCCTTTAACTTCCTTGTCTGGAATGCATACATCATCTGTTAATCCACCAGAATATCTTAATTCTTCTATTAAATATGGTCTGAAATATGAACTTCTTCCTAATCCTCTGTCAATACTACCTTTATTAAATATAGTAGCGTCCTGCATGTTATATCCTTGATAACTCATTATAGCTATTATAATATTTTGCCCAGCAGGATGTTTGTCATATCCGTAAACACCGTGCATAAATGTATTTACAATTGGTCTTTGAGGATAATGTAACACACTAGCATCTGTATCCATTCTTAGCAAGAAATTAGCAGCATATAATCCTAAAGCCTGTCTTTGAATCTTACTTCCTCTAATTAATCTAGAACTTCCACCGTGATTTGCATACGGAACTATCGATGTACAAACTCCTAAAATTGTTATCGGACTAATCTCAAGATGGGTATGTTCTTTTGTTAAGTCCTCTTCTTTTAAAGATACATAAGAATTTTCCTCTTCAGTAGCATCCAAATATTCAATCATTCCTTGTTCAACTAAATCTTTCCAGTCCATCTCATTTTTTTGTAATTTCTGTAAGATTTCATCTGTTAATTTTGATTTTCCATTCTCAACAACAATTAAAGGTCTTCTTGCTCTACCCCTTGATGTTTCTATCAATATTTCATCAAAATCTTCATTATATCCTATATTAATAATTCCTGGAATTTTTGCAGTTCTTCTATCCTCTCTTACTTTGTCTACAAATTCCTTAGCCTTTTCTACAGTTCCAATATAAACATCATCTAGGTATACGTCCGTCATTTTATGATATTAATTTTAAACCAGCAGCCTCCAATGTTTTTTTCAACTTATCTTCACTATATTCTTCTTGAGCTATGCTTGCCATAAAAGCTAAATTCTTTCTTAATCCAATTGGTGTTCCCTCAGGAGTTTCTATAGGGCATAATCTTCCCCAATGAGTAGAATGTAATGCTCTTGCCTCAAAATTCTCTTGTGTACTTGTTAATAATGAAACAACTCTTTGTAAGTGTGATAATGTTGCTAAATCATTTGTTCTATCTATATTCTGACTAATTCCTTTTCTTCCACCAACCCATGATCCAGTTGCCATCGCGCTTTTAATTCTAGATGTTAATAATTTATCTCTTATAATAATCTTAATAGAATGGAATTTTCCTCTTTTGACTAATCTCTGGAAGTTATATAACATATCTTGTACTAAAGCTCTTAAATTAACCCTAAATAAATCTCCTAATAAATCTCCACTTAATTTTAATCTTTTATTCATATAATGATCTTTGTCAGGCAGTTCAACTCCATCTCTTACCACCATCAAATATTTCTTAATACATTTACATAAATTATAAGCTTTCCATATTCTTTCTTTTGAAGTAATTCCTAGATGAGGCAATAGATATTTATCTAATTGTTCATATGTTTTTTCATCTCTCTGTTCTTTTGGTTGTGTTAATCCAATTCTTTTTGATAAGAATTCTAGTGCATCATTTTGATTTTTTATTTCAACTGAATTAACTAGATTTACAAAAACATCATCATATTGTTTTTCTTCTGAAATAAATCTTACAATTTCCTCATCCCTAATCAATCCCAAGGCTTTTATCACAGCAATTATTGGAACTCTTCTGAATCTTGTGAATGATAAATAAATTATTCCATCTTTCATCTGTTCAATTGTATGTGGAATTCTATAACTTCCCCTTTCAGAAAATATCTTAGCAGTATATTTGCTTGGTCCCGAACTGCCCTCATTGATAAACATTTTATTTGCAGCTAAATCTTCAACTGTAATTAACACCCTTTCATTTCCATTTAATATGAAATATCCTCCTTTATCATCAGGATCTTCTCCATGTTCAATTAACTCTTCTCTTTTTAGTCCGTATAAATGGCAGTATTTGCTTTTTAACATTACAGGTAATTTTCCAACTTCAGTTGTAAATGATTCACGCTGAACATTATCTATATGTGCAGCTACTTCCAAAAACAAGGGAGCAGAATATGTTAATTTTCTTAACCTAGCTTCCATAGGATAAACATTTCTTTTACTTCCATCAGCTTCAGTTATTTGTGGTTTTTCCGCCCATATTTTATTTAACTTTATCTTGAAGTTTTCAACTTCCTGTGGAATAATTGTTGGAATAATCTCAGAAGTCTCATTAACTATCTTTTGCATTCCTTTTTCCACAAAATTATTATAGCTTCTTATATTGCTATCTACAAAAGAATGTTTATCGAAATATTTTCCCAATATTAATTGATAATCTTTAACCATGCACCACCACTCTATAAAAAATACCTTTTCCAGCTGTTGGACTATCTCTCTCTATTTTAACAATATCACCTATTTTAACATCTCCCATTATTTTGATCATAGGATCATTATCATAGATTTTTGGCAATTGTGTTAATCCAATATTATATTTTTCCAGAAGTTCTTTTTTCTCTTCTTCACTTAATTTAAAATGCTTCGGGACCAAGCCATGACCTACTATGTTTAGTTCTTTCTTCATTTTGTGTATGAGCCGGATGGGATTTGAACCCACGACCACCTGATTAAAAGTCAGGTGCTCTACCAAGCTGAGCTACCGGCCCGCGTTTAAATTTACTGCTTATATTATCTTCTTTTATTATCGATAAAATAGCAGAAACATCGCATAGACCAGTGCTCTTGTGATTATTCGTTGGATAGAGAAACATTAGTAAGAAAATTGGGCAAATTAGTAATATATATAGTTTTCGGTTATTTAAGTATTGCAATAAATATGAAATCAACACATTTATAGATAAAATAAAAGAAAAAAAAAATTAAGCTTTTTTTATCATTTTTTTCATTTCTGCTGTAGGAACACTTTTATGATGTATCTTTTTAACATGATTTTGAGCCAAACTTATTAATTCATTTTTATTATGACTTCTCACCATAAACCCACAGTTTTTTGGATCACAAGTAATTTTTATTAATCCTTTTCTCAAGTTTTTCACCTCCATTAACAATAGTTAACACAACTTATTTATTAATTTTATGAATTATAAAAGATATTAAAATTCACCTACCAAAAATCATCTACCACAATATTTTTTATCATAAAAATTTATTTTACCAAGAATGGTTGTTTCACTTATACTTAACACTGCCATAATATCCATGTGAATAGTCATATGATCCTTTTTGTGGAACAAGTTTATCAACCTTTTCAATAAAATCTATCTCAGTTCCCTGAAATTTAGAGGCAATTCTCCCTAAACTTTCAAAATCCCATTTTGATAATCCACGAAGTTCACCTATCAAAACAGGGATATTATTGCCTTCAAATTTTTGTTTTACATCAAAAACTAGGTATTTTGTATCCTTGCCATTTTCCTCTCCCACCATATAAACAAAAGCTCGCAGATTTCTATACAAATAATCACTATAAGGTTTACCATTTAAAAATTTTCCGGCCCTCGTATAATGTTTGTCTCCACCTAAGCTAATTGAGAGGTCTTCTAATGCCTTAACAAAACTTCCTAAACTCTTTGCTCTTCTTCTAGGATTTCCCTTTACCCCAAATCCTTTTTCAAATTCAACCCATCCAGAATGTAAACGTGTGCTTGCACAATCTTCAGTAGAGGTTAAACCATGATTTACTGCTCCCAGAGCAGCTTGATAAATCTCCTCCTCACGAGTTTCTAAACTTTTATATATGCCTCCTTTTTTTATATATTCTCCAAGTTCCGGAAACTGTTCACGGATCCACAATACAAATTCTTCTCTCACATTAATTTTAGGCTTGAATTCCCGATTAACATTCACTTCTAATCTTTCTTCTGGCTCTTTCCCGTTTAATAATTCATCTAGTTTATCATTAGTCATTTTATTATTTTCTTGCTAAAATTGTTCCATAATGTCTATTTTCGTTTCCCAGATTAGCAGAAACACATTCTATTAAAGATACTATGCTATATATTCTTACTTCAAGATCTGAGCAACCATCCGTCATTAAATTACTAAAATTATTTTGAAATGTCCTTTGCACACAAGCTCCAGTTGTTTCAATACCATGCCGACATGCAGCTATTGCAGCTTCATAAACTTCTCTTCTTCTTTTAGAAGGTATTTCATAATGTCCCTTTTGATACATTAATTCCGGAAATTCTTCCCTTACCCAAACAACAAACTCTTCTCTTGCATTAAACTTCGGATCAAAGGATTTTTCTTTTTTAATTTTATCAACAGGCTCTTCTGCAATAAGCAAACTCTCCAATTTTTTCTTTTCATGCTTACTTTTTCCTTCTTCACAATAAGCTAATTCAGTTGGTAGAAAAGAATAATCCTCTCCCCCTATTCTAACATAAATAAAAGCATCTTTATTATTTTGTATATTTGTAATCACTCCTTTAGTTCCTAGATGAATTTGGAATAAAGAAAGTCCATTTCTATAACATCCTCTATTAAATCCCTCTGTTTTTACAATCTTCACTTTTTCTCCAATATCAAAAGTCATTTTTCATCCTTAGCTAAAGAAAACATCTCTTTAACCCCTTGCAGCCATTCCTTAATTTCTCCCCTTGAACATTCACATGCATTACTAGCTCCGATTAAACCACCCCTAACAGGAGCTGTTGAATCATATTTCAAAATTCTTGAAACTGAAGTTCCATATCCTTTATCTAAAACTTTCAAAGCTTCTCCAACCATCATTCCTCCAATAATTTCATTTGTCATGATTACACTTGGATTAGGTGCGTCTGTGCACTTGCTTCCTTGTAAAGCTACCCCTAATGCTTGTTCAACACCAAGTTTACATTCTAAACAGGCACTCTGTCCAGGCTCATAAACAACAACTTGCCCAGAATTTGAATTTGTTCCACCACTTACTAACGGAATTCCATAATGAACAGCAAAGTAATTTGTTATAGCTCTAGTTGCAAAGTTATCAACACAATCCAAAATTAAGTCTGGGTTATTGTTTAAAAAATAAGTTGTATTCTCATCTAATTTTTCAACCAATCCTTTAACTTCGATGTCAGGGTTAATTTGTTTGATCTTTTCTGCTAGTGCTAAAGATTTTTTCTTTCCAACAGCATCGTAAAACATAATTTGTCTGTTTAGATTATGAGGTTCAACTTCATCAAAATCTAAAATATCAATTTTTCCGATTCCCTCAAGCGTAGCTCCCAAAGCAACAAAATTCCCAAGAGCTCCTGCTCCGATAATTAAAATTCTTTTTTGTGATAAATCTTCAAAAGGCTGTGCATCAAAATCTCCTTCTTTACTGAATCTCTTTTCAGCAGTCGCATCATAAGCCAAATTCTTAACAGCATCTTCTCCTTCTTTAAGAGGCATCAAAATCTTTCTAACTTCTTCTGTAATCATACCACCAAAAATTTCGCTAGTGAATGTTCTCTGTTTTTCTCCATCGTATTTTGTAAGTTTTGCACTCGAATAATCATCTCCCGGTTTAACAAAATATAATTCTCCTCCTGTTTTTCCGGTTGATGCAGAAATTATTTTTACATTATGTGCATTTGCATATTCCATAATTTTTTCTTTTAATTCAGATGAATTTGTCAACTCTAAAATTATATCAGGATTATCAACTAAAGAAAGTATATTATCATCACTTTCCATTTTAAAACTTCTAACATTAGCATCAGGATTCATTTCATGCAACTTCTTTTCGAGTAAGCTAGACTTATCATCTCCATTACTATCAAAAGTTAAGAATTCCTTTCCATTAACTTTTTCATTACAATATATTTCTACATTTCCTACACCAAGAGCGACAAGTGAAGCTGCTGTAAATTGGGCTAATTGTCCAGATCCAATAATTGCTATCTTTGCATTTGCTAATCTTTCTTGCTGCCAGTTTTGAATTCTTTGCTGTCTGTCATATCGTATATTTTTGTCATTCGTCATTTTATTCTTCTTGCTAAAGTTGTTCCATAATGTCTATCTTTTTTGTTTATCAGATTAGCAGAAACATACTCGATAAAGGTAACGAACTCATCTAGCCCATTAGCAAAATTTCCCATACGCTTATTAAGCTCCTTAAAGCTTTCAATAAAATCAACCCTAACACAACTGTCAGTAGTTTTAAGTGCGTGTTCATAAGCTTTCTTTGCTCCTTCCATAACTTCCTTTTTTCTATTTATTAAATCAGAATATTTTCTTTTGTTCTTTGAATATTTTTTTAATTCCGGAAATTCTTCCCTTATCCAAACAACAAACTCTTCTCTTGCATTAAACTTCGGATCAAAGGATTTTTGTCTTGTTATCGACATTTTAACAATTGGTTCATCAGCTAACAGAATACTTTTTAACTGAGAATTAATCTTTTCCTGTTCCTTTCTTTCATGTAAATTTATTTCTTCAGGTGTAGGTAACTCACTGGGATGCACATACCACCTATAACCATAATTTTGTTTTTCCACTCTTAGACCAATCATATTTTCATTGACAATTTCATTAATAGTTCCCTTTGATCCTAACGGAAGATCCCTGAAACTACCCCCATAATAATAACTTCCTTTTGGTTTATGGTCCAACTCCCCATTTGCTCTTTTTATAAAAACTTTCTGTCCTATTTTATATTTCATCTTCCTACCTCTTTAGAATCGTCTTTTTGCTCTTCTTTCTTTTTACCTTTAAAACTTCCTTCATCAGTTCTGTAGTATTTACGTTTTCTTACCTTAGATATCGATCCGAAATCTGGTTTAGAAAGCGTTCCAGCCATCCGTTGCTCTTCAAAAGTTGAAGGCAATAGATATTTTTTATTTTTATGACCTTCACCAAAAACATGAACCCGCTCATTAATTTCTGCAATCAATTGTTCATCATCAATTTTATATTCCCCTTCATCAAAAATCTTGTATCCAACAGGCACACTCACATCATTTGCATTAATACAGTCTACACATAAATCTCTTGTTGCAATTTCGAAATAAGGAACTCTTTTTCTCAACCATCTATGATTATTAACAACAAAACTATAAGCAAATCCAATTTTTTTATCCTCTAAAATCTTCAATCTCTTTGCTACCAATTCAGGATTTTCTTCTTTTAACTCAAGTTCAAATTTCTTGATAGGATCTTCAGGATCCCAAAAGATTATTTTATTACCTTCTATTCTGCTTTGCAAACTATCATAATCTCTTTCTTTAGGAAAGGGAATATAATTAGAAGTGGAAATTTGATTAAGCAAAACCATCTGATTTTTGCTATCAGTTTCAGAATGATAAGCATCAAATCTTCCATGACTATGCCACCACCCAATAATTTTTTGTTCTTTATCTTCAATCTCTTTCTTAGCCTTCAAAACATCTTCTGCACTTAATTTATAAAATCCCCGACTAACTTCTTGATCACGAGCAAGGAATGCATCTCTTGCAACCCTGTCATTGGCACCTTTTTGTGTAGTTAAAAATCCCCCGATTTCAACACTATCGCTCCTCTCTCGCATAACAAGTTCTGCATATCTAAAGGCTTTTTCATAAGCATATTTAGAAATATATAATTCATTTAATCCAAAATTTTTTTCTCCTTCTAATTTTTCTTCTGGCTCTTCCCCAGTTAAAAGTATATCTAAGTCTGCCATTTCTTTCTCAAACCGATTAAGATTCTTCTACATCTGCAAGAAATTAAAACCTGTAACCGCCTTGCTGAACTGCAGAAACTTCTATCTCAAGTTCTTGATATTGAATATTTCTTCCGCTGACATTTTTAGTTCTATCAACTAAATATTGGTCTATTCTGTCAGTTAATTTTGCATTTTTACCATTAATAACAACAACACTTCCTGCAGCTCCAAGTTCATTCTTCAAGCTTGTTATTATAGCAGCTTCACTATCTTTAACTTTTTTACCATATCGACTTGTTGCTTCTGCAGATCTGCTTTCATTGAAATCAACCATATAGCTTAGTACATCTCTTACAGTTCTTCCTGCATAATTTGAAGGAAGTCTTCTCATTAAAGCAGAAGACTCATCAGTTAAGCCAGGTCTTGCAGTTGCAATAATCGGTTTTACAACCTCATTCTCTAAAACTTCTTGCTTCGCAAATGGTTTAACAGCAGCAGTTTCTTTTCTTCCAAACATTCTCATTTACTTTGCCTCCCTTCATTTTGTTTAACATCATTCCCACTTTGTTCATCAGCCTTTTGTAAATGTAAATGTCCATGACGATACATTTCGTATAATTGCTTTCCTTCTCCACCAAAAACAACTTCCCAATCGTCCCTTACAAGTGCTTGCGTGAATTCGGAATTCTCATCAAATTTTTCTTTAACAGCACGATACAAATCTTCTTTTTCTAACCCTTTCTTTCCGCCTTCAATTTCTCTTCGAATTGCAGATTTACATCCCCTATCAATAATTCCTTTTATCATTGCACCACTTATTAAATTTTGATAACCAAAACTCCCAATAATTCCAGTCGGAGAAATTATATTATATGCTGCTGTTTCGTCATCGTAGATTCTTTCAACAATTTCTTCAACAAGACCTTTGGTAGAAGCCATTAACCCACGCATAGGTCTATCTTTTAAATATATTTTAAAAATTTGTTCAGCTCCCTTTCTGTCTGGTCTAGGAATTCGAATTTTTATATCCACCCTACCATCTCTTAAAATTGCAGGATCAATTATGTCCTCTCTGTTAGTGGCCAATACAGTGACTACTTCGTAATCCCCCCCATTTAAACCACTCATTTCTGCAAGAAATTGCGGAACAATAGAGTCATAAACATCAGTCGAGATTCCACTACCTCTTGCTTTCATGATTGATTCTGCCTCATCAATGAAAACAACTGTTGGTACATTACTTTCTTTAGCTTCATCACGTGCAGCACCATAAATTCTTCTGATATTTGCTTCAGAATTTCCTACAAATTTATCCAGGATCTCAGGACCTTTCACACTTATAAAATGTCCTGCTCCATTGCCTGTTAATTTTGCAAGATTATATGCAATAGATTTTGCAATCATTGTTTTTCCACATCCGGGTGGTCCGTAAAGCAAAATTCCCTTAGCAGGACCTTGTCCATATCTATTAAAGATATCTCTGTGTAAAAAAGGTTCTTCAATTTCTCCCCTAATATCACAAATTGCTTTTTCCAATCCGCCAATATTATTCCAAGGTGCTTGCGGAATTTTTTCCAAAACATAACGTGTTTTTTTTCTATCAAATCTTTCAGTAACAAGTAATCCAGATAAATCCAATTGAACCTCATCTCCTACCTTAACATCTTTTAGAGTGTTTAAAACCATTCTTGGTTCTCCTCTTACATTAACTCTCAATCTATCACAGTTAATTTCATCAACAGTGGTAATTTCTCCACATATGGTCTTATCAAATTCAGAATAATCAACAATAGCTCCAGCTCCATTCAAAATAACTCTTGCTCCTGATCTTAATTTCTTCCTAATTTCTGCACTTAAACCTTTATCACTTGGCATAGCAACTTCGATAAAACTACCTCCATCTACAATAAGTCGTACTGTTTTTTTTCCAAGTTGTAAAACAGTTCCTGCTTTGTAAGGAGGCTCTCGTAGTCGATTTACTTCCTCTTCTAATAAAAGAATAGTTGTTTGCATTTCTTCGTATTCTTTGTTTCTCATTGCATCATACCCACCTTAGATTAACATCTTAATTTTTAAGAAAAATGGCAGTATTTAAATCTATCGCTTTGTTACCACTTTTAAAAGATTAAAACATAAAGTATAAAATTGTGTAGTTAGAATTACCATGGATCTTCTAATTCAACATATTTTTCATCTGTTTCTGTAAACATATTGCCATTGTTATAATTGATTGTCAAAGAATACATACCATTACCTTTCCTATACTCATTATGCATTTTAACTAAATCTTCCCACATATATCTAAAAACAGATTCACTATTTTTTATATGTTTTTTTATTATATTTCCAAATAATGTCCAATATTCTTCAGAAGAAACAGCCCACATTTTATCAAAAGATAATATTTGAGGAGAATATGTGTAATGTTTGACATCTGGTTTCATATCCACGTTTTCATGAGTCACCATATACCATTCATTATAATCAGTCATTCCTTCATAGATGTTCTTCACAGTTTCCAGATTATTGTTATGGCTATCATCTATAAAAACATTTTTTTCATCAGAATGTAAATCTTTAATGAATCTTGGTTTTTTTACCCAAGTTGTTATTTCATCATCTATTTTAACAGACATTCCCCTTTTAGCTTTATAATAATATCTTCGTGGCTGTCTTGTTTCTAAAGGATGTGGAGGCTCTTTAATTTCGGCAAAGGTATTAAATAAATTTAACATAACATTTTTCCATTCATCAGGTCTTTTTGGTGTAAATGGAAATAATTCTCCTTTAGTTATTAAAACATCATTAAAAACATTTTCAGCCATAACAAAATAATGATACCTTTTAACATATTCTGGGAGAGTATCAACAACATATTTTAGTTCATCAATCTGATAAAGAATTTTAAAAGGATTAAACAGTTTTTCTATCTTTCCAATTTCATGATTTGTTTCAGAATCATTAGTAATTATCGGAATATTGGACATATTCATGATATCTCTGGAATTTTCTATAGTTTCATCTTTGATTTTTTCTTTCTCTTCAAATAACAACATTTGATTTTTATCAACATTATTTAGATTATCATCAAATCTATTAAGATGTTCTTCTAAATCATCTAAGACATTTTTACAAATCCTCTTTTCAGCCATAATCATACCTTCTAATGTTTTTTGTTTGGTAAATCTTATTCCAGTTACCATAGCTCCAATTCCAAAACTTAATCCCATATAGATAGGATAACTTAAATAACCCAAACCTTTTCTCAAGAAAGCAATATCTATGCTTGGTTGTTTTGATCCTCTTTTCATTTCATATATTTCAACATCTTCTTTTCTTGGAGTTGAATCATATTCCCCCCATTCTTTTTTATCTTTGTCATAAGCTATAACTTTTGCATGTCCAGAATCTCTGGTAATTCCTCCATTTTTTCCCTGCAAGCCCACAGCAAGATAGCTAGGAATTCCTTTTTTCCTTAAAATATGCCAAAGAAAAAAATTAACATCCTGACAAACACCATTCATAGAAACTGCAGCCGATTCAAATCTGCTTAATCCCTTATATTTTTTAGGCTTTTTATAAATAAACATCTCTTTAACTTCATCTTTTATTTTATCAATTGATTTTTCTCCTTTAACTAGTTCATCAATTCTATTTATGAATTTTTCAGGTAGTCTAAGATTTGCACTAAGTTGACTATTTATTGTATCATCTAAATTCCAATTACATCTGTACATCTTAGCAACATTATCTCTAGTTTCAAATAAAGAGTAAAACATCGGAAGTGGTATATTTGATTTGTCTATGGGAGCACTTCCATTAATAAATTCCAGCTCTAAACCATCATCTTCAATATCTGTTGACGAAGTTAAAACACTAGAAGCCTTGTGTGCCACTCCATTTCTATATAAATCTTTTATTCTATCATTAGAAGAATGAAAATCTGATATCAAATGTTCTACAAAAAATAAATCTGAATCATTATTATATGTAGCAACTAAATTCATATCTTTAAACCATTCTAACCAATCAGCTAGTTTATATTTAAGATTATCAAAAAAGCTAGAACTATCACTTTTATCCCTAGTATTAAAGTCAGTTTCTCTTTTATCTAAAGGTTCTGACGTATCATTATTATTAAAAAATTTAGATAACAAGGCTCCAGGCAAAAGAGCCATTAAAGAAAATGGCAGAGCAGCAATTGAAATTAAATAACGACTAAAATCTCTGCTATGTCTTAACGGATTCATTAATTCTTCTGAATAAGGATCATCTAGATTAATAATATTCTCTGGAATAAAAGGCCCAAAGAAATCTCTTACAGGAACATAATAATCTTTATTATCTTGCCATTTTTTAAGTTCAAATTCAAATATATCTCTAGCTGAATCCAATCCTTCCACATCATAACCACAAAAGTTAAGCAACGCTCTTGTACTATCTTCCCTATCGATTTTATTTGTAAAGTTTATAAATTCTTTTTTAGACAATTCCATTTCAGTATGTATTAACTCTTGACTGTAAAATGGAAAACGTGTTAAATACATCTCAAAAGCATTAAGAAATCTTCTTTTCATTTTTTTTTGGAAACAAAGATTTAGTTTCTTTATCTATTACTAACTGCTCTAAATCAGGAATTCTAGTTTCTTTAGTTATTGGATTATCTAAAAGGAGAGAATGTTTTCTAACATTATCATCATCTGGCTTAACATAATCTAACAGCACCTGATAATAATCTTCCATGATAAAATAAAGAAATAATACGTTTTATAAAGCTTTTGATATGTAACCACTTTAAAGAAATAAAATAACAAACAATTTAAACTTTAACTTCTTATTATTCTTATGGAAACATTAACATTAAACAATAAAACAAAGATTCCAATATTAGGTTTAGGAGTTTATCAAGCAAATCCTGGAAAAGAAACAGAAAATGCAGTTCTTAATGCTTTACAAACAGGTTATAGACATATTGATACAGCAGCAGTTTATAATAATGAAGAAGCTGTAGGAATTGCAATAAAAGAATCTAAAATTTCAAGAGAAGAAATATTTGTAACAACAAAACTTTGGAATGCAGGTCATTCTGATCCATTAAAAGCATTTAATGAAAGTCTAAGAAAATTAGATTTAGATTATGTTGATCTTTATTTAATTCATTGGCCTGTTGAACAAAGACTTAATTCTTGGAAAATTCTAGAAGAAATATATAAAAGCGGAAAAGCAAAATCAATTGGTGTTAGTAATTTCACAATAAAACATTTAAAAGAATTATTAAAAGTAGCAAAAATTATTCCAGTTATTAATCAAGTTGAATTCTCTCCTTATCTTTATCAAAAAGAATTATTAAATTTTTGTAATGAAAATAAAATACAGCTAGAAGCTTACTCTCCATTAACTAGGGGACATAAACTTAATGATAAAAAATTAATTGATCTAGCTAAAAAATATAATAAAACATCTGCTCAAATTTTAATTAAATGGGAATTACAGCATAAAATTGTAGCAATACCAAAATCAACTAAAGAATTTAGAATAAAAGAAAACTTTGACGTTTTTAACTTCAATATAGAAAAAGAAGATATGAATAAGCTAGATAATTTTAATGAAAACTTTAGAACATGTTGGGATCCTAGTAATATTCCTTAACTATAACTTTCCATTACCATTCAATCTTTTCACAACTTTCTTATCTAATCCAGCATCAATTGCAGATTGAACAGCATATCCCCCCTTATCAATTCCACTTTGTAACTTATATGAAGGCCTTCCGTCTCCATTAAAACCAAACCTTGCAAATTTAATTCCCTGTAAATCTCTTTGTTGAGCAAGTGATTCATGGTAATGTGAAGAAAGATAAGTTCTTCCCTGATAATCATATACCAATGATTCCACAAGTGCCTTATGTAATCTTGTTCCTCCATTCTCACCAGATTCAGTTCCTCTAAAGAGTTCATCACAAATAAATAAAACACCCTTTTCCAATTTAGAAAGGCAGACATTTAGTTCATGAATTTCAGCTTGATACAAAGACAAATTTTCCATTATATCATCTTTTGATCCAAAATGAGTTAAAAATTTCCTTTGTACAGGAAGATTTGCCATCTTTGCAGAGACATAACTTCCACTTTGAGCTAAACTTGATATTAATCCAAGCTCTTTGATATATGTAGTTTTACCTGCTGCATTTGGTCCCGTAACTGCAACTACCTTAACATCAGGAGTTAAAAGAGTATCGTGAGTAACAATCGGATTAAAATTAATTCCATTTCTTGAAATCAAAAGCGGATGATAACCTTCTTTTATATCTAGTACTTCATCATTATTAAATGTAGGTTTAGTAAACTTATTTATATTCCCCCATAAAGCCATTGCAGCAATATATTCTAAGAAATCAGAACTTCCTTCTAATATTTTATATGCTTTCTGTCTTTGAACACTCATCTCCATACATATTTTAATAAATTTTTCTTCATTTGTGAAATTTTTTTTATCTAATGAATCAACATAAAGAGAATCTTTTTTTTGATATAATCTAAATCCATTTATATCACCTACAATTTTTAGATGACGAGAATTAACAATATTATAATAATCAGCAACGGGATTTCCCACAATATGGAATGAACCAAATATATCTGCTAAATCTCTGAAGAGTTTATTGTCAGATTTTAATAAAACTTTTCTTAATATATCATAACTTTCCAAAGATCCTCTCTCAAATGTAATAAAATCAATGTTACCAGCTAGAAAACTTTGCTTAATATCTATTATTTCAATATGGTGATTATGCAAACCTTTTTGAACGCTTCCAAAAAATGACGGATTTCCAATTAATTCTTCAACACCCATATGAATTTGTTCAATTACACTTCTATCAATAAAAGGATTAGACAATCTTTCTACTAAATTATCAATAAATCTCTCCTGATTAACATCTACCATATTTCGGGTCCATAATCTAACAATATTATTACCCAAATGACCCAATTCTAGATTCTTAAAGGTCTTTTTTACTTCTTTTTTATAATTTTCATTATCTTGATTTGGATCTAATCCCCTAAGCAAAGGAGTATCAATATCTTCAACTACACCTTCCCAATTTACAAAAGTTCCAGTTTTTAACTTAGTTGGTAATCTATCCTTCATCATAAAAAATCAAGATAAGAAAAGCTTTATAAAACTTTCTATTGAAACTTCTAATAAGTTGTAACAATATTTATTTCTTTAGCAATTTAAATGCATGTGTCCAATGATTGTTCTTAAATCCGTAAACAATCCATAACATTGCAAAAGTTTCTAGCCAATAAGCATTTGATAAATCTCCCAAATCATAAACATTTTTCCAACCCCATTCTTTAGCTATCTTTGTTACAAACTCTTTTCCTTCATCATTCCCACAAATAAATAAATCAGGATCTCCTTCTTCTCTTTTTGGGTTACACATAATATAAGCACTTATTGTATTGAATGCTTTTACAACTTTTGATTTAGGCAATAACCTTTGTATTCTTTCTCCTTCTGAATTTCCAAAACTAGATGTTAATCCAGGCGGCATTGTACTATGATCCAAAGGATTAGTTACATCAACTACAATTTTATTTTCAAAATTCTCTTTCTTTGCTAGATTAATTGCATTTTCAGTTCCACTTCCAGCTGTTGCTAAAACAATTACTTCTCCAAATTTAGCTGCTTCCTCAAAACTTCCAATACTTCCATTGTTATTTTTAATCCATTCATCTAACTTGCTTTTATCTCTAGTTCCCATTTTAACATCATATCCTAATCTAATAAATCCAATTCCTAATTGTTGACCTACAGTTCCAGAACCTAAAATTCCAATTTTCATTTTAAACCTCCAAGATAAAATAAGCGCCCCAGCCGGGAATCGGACCCGGACTGCGGCCTCGACAGGGCCGCGTCATAACCATTAGACTACTGAGGCATAAGAATTAAAACTTTTAAACTATTTATATTACTTTTGGTTTAAAAATTGAACATTAATCAAAGGTTTTAAATATTTTTCTGATATACCTATCCAGATGGGAAAATACCAAGAGGAATACGAGATAAGATATAAAGTATCAGATGTTGAATATCATCTTGGAACAGCATCAAGTATACCAATGATTGCCCTAAAATTACAAGGACTTAATTTTTCTCCAAGCAACGGATCTTATATCTCAACAGGTTTAAGCCATCTAGGTGATAGAGATAATTATATATCATTATGTCTTAATCGATTAACATTTGAACATCTAACTGGGATAGATTGGGATTGTACACCACAACGTGTAGAAGAAATAAAAAAAGATTTAGAAGGCAAAGTTTTTAGTTTAGATTTTAATATGAAAGAAAAATCAAGAGAAAATGCAAACTCCACCTAATTTTCTAAATAAAAAAAATCCCACCTCCCAGATTTGAATACCCCAAACAATTTAGCAAAAAATTGCTTTCTGGGAACCTTTCGGGATCAGCTGGCTATTTTTCATCCTGTTGCTGATAGCAAAGTCGAATAGCGAATTTATCTACAGCCGAATGCTCTACCGTTGAGCTAAGGTGGGTTAATATTAACGAGAATTAACTATTTTTAAAGATATTGTTTTAATTTTCTATATTACAAAATAGAAAGCTTTAAATATATAGTAAGATTCGTCTTACAATGAGAAAAGTGAATATAAACATAACTAAGATGAGTTCAAAAGGCCAAATAGTAATTCCTAGTGAAATGAGGAAAGATTTTAATGAAGGTGAACAGTTTATAATTATAAAAGATGGAAAACGTCTTATTCTAAAAAGCGTAAAAGATTTAGATAAAAATTTAAAAGAAGATATCATATTTGCTAAAAGAACAGAGGAAGCTTGGAAGAGATATGACAAAGGCGAATTTATAAAGATGGATTTTGATGAATTCTTAAAAGAAATCAAAAAATGGTAGAAGTTATTTTTTATCCACATTTTCATAATATTTTTTCTAAAATTAAAGAAAGATCATTAAAAGAGAGAATAATAAAACAATTAACTAAGATTAGAGAAAATCCAGAAATAGGAAAGTCTATGATGAATGCAAGAAAAGGAACAAGAGAGGTTTACATTCCTCCATTTCGTTTATCTTATGCTTATAATAAAGAACAAAATATGGTCATAATTCTTGATTTATATCATAAAGATGAACAATAAATCTATCTTTAAAATCCAACCCCACCCGCTTCCAATGTTTTAACAAAAGCAACACAATCACTCTTAACATAAGCATCACTTATTTTATCACAATAACCTAAAGCTTTACCAAAATTTCTATCTCCATTAACAGCTTTCTGCGCCACATCTTTAGCTACAAAACTATAACAACTATCTATTTTCTCATAATATATATTTTCTCTTTCACAATAACTTATATCCTTAACAGCATTTTCATTAAACATTTCTCTAGAAACACAACTTGTCTTTATCCCATAACAGCTAATAACATCTTTACTACTCTCTTTATCTAATAATTTTAATCCAAAACAACCACATTCATTGCTTCTTATTCCAGCATAACTATCTATATTTTTTGGAAAGAAAAAGAAACTTAATAATAATACTATTATTATCCAAATTGCAATATTAACATAATCATAAAAGTCAAATATCTTCATGATAACATATTTTAATATTATTAATGTTACAACTATAATTAAAACTACCAATAAAATATAAGTTGTATAAACACTCATAAAATTAATTTTATATTTTCATTATATAAAGCTTTATTATTATTCTTTAGTTAAACACATTTGCAATATTAGAATAAATAACTCTAAATCTTCTTCCATCAGTATATCTTAACATCGCTCTTGGAATGTTAAACTTCCCAACAACATGTAATTTACTCTTTGCTCTGTAAGAAAATATTCTTTCTTCACCTGGTTTTAACATATCAATATTCCAGATCATTAATATTCCAGAAGTACTTTTAGTTATCTTAGCAGGATGCATGCTTCCAAAACTATCAGGAACTTCACTTAGATGACCTACTCTATCCATTAATTTCAAGTTTATCAAAGTTTTTCTGCTTCTATTTTTTAACACAATTTCAATCTTCATCATACTGCTTCCATCTTTCTCAGTTAATATGCTAACTAATCTCTTTTTTAATACAACATGGCTCCACATCCACAATCCAACTAAGATTATAACTATTAATGCTAAAATTATAATCCAGAAAGCTGTTCTGTAATCACTTTCTATAAATATGCTCTTAGTCTCTCCTGGCTTCAAATCAAATTCCCACCTAGCCAAATATCCCCCATCTTGTTTAACAATAGAATTGGGTTCAGGATTAAATTTAGTAAACTGCTTCTGTATAGTTCCAAAACTCTTCTCATAAATTTCCTGGCTTATTGTATTTCCTTCATTTGTTTTTATTACCTCTATCTTTGTATTTAAGAAACTTGATTCTGGGCTTTTAACTTCTTTTATATTGGGGTATTGTCCAACAGCTACCTGGCTTGTTTCATCTATTATTGTTTTATCATTCCATCTTAAAAAAGTTCTTACATCATAATTCCCGTCCTGATATAATTCACTAAATTTTATAATAAAAGTTTCAGTTTTTGTTTCAAAAGGAGCTATGCTTATCTTTCTTTTCTCATTAAATAACTCACTTTCCAAGCTTAGTTCCATGTCATTAAGCTCATAACTGTTTTCATTGATTAATTTCAATCTAATTGTAGCATCTTTTCTTGGATCTATTGGTTCAGGTAACAATAATTCATATTTTAACAACTCATTGTATTTTAAGGATTTAATTTCCAACACATTTTCAGTTCTAAAAGTTTTATCAATCGAACTTATAACTATTTTTACAGCACTTGGCTTGTTTTCATCAGCATTATACGGAATTAATCTTAATTCAATATCTTTACTGCTCTTGCTCTCTACCTTAATTTCACTTGGATTTACTGTCCAATATATATCTAAATAAGTAATTGTAAAGGTAATGGCCTTATTTTCATTGTTTGTTATCTTTAGATTATATAAAGCATCTTGAAACGGCGCTACAGTACTTCTTATAGGCGTAGCCTGAACATTAACATCTAAAGCTTTAACAGTTAGAGGTAATAAAAAAAGTACAAACAATAGTAATATTAGCCTCTTTTTCATATTTTTTCCTCTTTTTATCGTCGTATATAGAGTAAACAAATATATAAAGCTTTCCTAATTATTTTAATGTCATTCCTCAATAATAAAAATATTGATTTTATGCTTTTATCAGTCTTTTCTTTTCTATAGATTTTAAGTTTTCAGCTAAAATAGTTTGATAAAGCTTTACCATTTTCTGAACAACTGGATTATTTAAATTAATTTTATACAATTTAGCCATCCCAACTTGTCTTACTTGAACTACAATATCATTTTCAATCATTTTTGGGAAAATTCTGTTAAATGTAGTCCAACCAACTCCAGATTTTTTGGAAATATCAGTCATTGTATAATCAAATTCTCTCCCAGTTATTAAAAAATCCAATATTCTCATAAATGGACTATTCCCCACATAATCTAAAAATACATTTTTTTCTTTCATAATAAACTAAGTAATAATAAACTATTTAAATCTTTCTTTTTGGTACAAGATTATACCATTTTAGAGAACAACTGGTTTTTATATTTTTCTGTATATTAGTAATTATGGACTTAGAAACAGATAAAGTAAAGAAGTTCATTCTTGAAGAATTAATCAAAAAATCTAAATTCGGAGGTTCTCATACACCATTTGATAATATTATTAATCATTTACCAGACGAATTTTTATATAATAAAAAAGGAAAAAAACTAATAGAAAATGCAGTAAAAGAATTGAATAATCAAGGTTGGCTTTTAATTCTTAAAAAAAGAACAGGAAAAGGTTCTGATCTTCATATTTCTATAAATCCTCGAGCTATAAAAGAAATTTCTGCATTTTTAGGATTAAATAAATAATGGGATTGCCCGGATTTGAACCGGGATTACCAACACCCCAAGCTGGCGTCTTGACCAAGTTGGACTACAATCCCATAGTAACTTTTAAATACTAATTATTTTTTAAAATCTTGTTTTTAGGAGGGTTAAAAATGTATCAAGGTAAAAAAGGACATATAAGATTAAATGAAGAACGAATTAAGTTGCAAAAAAGGATTGTTAAAGAAATCTTTGATCAGGAAGATTTAGAAGCATTAACAAAGACAGGATTACCAGTAAGTGTTCGTCATATACCAAAAACAGTTTTAAATATGGCAGGAAGATCATTATATAATCAAGAGGCAGAAGATTATAACGTTCAATATTCTATAGAAGAAGATCAGTAAGTTTTATATGATTTCACTTACATGATCTCTTTTATTAAATCTTATCACATTTTCCACAAAACTTTCAATCTTGCTTTCATGACTTACTATTATTATTTGTTTTACATTAATCTCTTCTAACAAAATTCTTATTCTGTCTAATTGATCTTCACTAAATCCATCTGTCGGTTCATCCAATATCAATAAATCTTTTGTTTTGATGGCACTTATTAAATTATTAATAACTTGATTCAAGCTTAATCTGTAAGCTAAAGCAGCGGCTGTTTTTTCTCCTCCAGATAGAAAGTTATAATCAATATTATATCCATTCTGTTCAATTAATGGAGTAAATTCATCATCAAGTTTCACATTTAAATTCTCATCATCAATTAATATGTTAAACCACCTATCAAATAAATTGGAAAAGTCGTTATGAACTCTTAACATTATATGTCTCTCCATTGTATTAAACAAATTAATCAAATTTTCATCAATCCAGTATTGTATTTCATTTAACTTTGTTAAATTATTCTTTATTATTTCTAATCTTTCTATGTTCTTTTTTAATATACTTAATCTTTCATTGTTATCCTTAATCTTATTCTCTCTGCTTTTAATATCAATTTCGATAATTTTCTCTTTTTCTCTTATATCTTCTATCTCTCTTTTTAACCTAGAATATTCTATTTCTATATCTTTAAATTGACTAATCTCCATATTTAATAATTCAATATCTTTCTTTAAGTTATTTATCTCATTATTTATTTTAATATCATCATTCCTTAGCTTATCAAATCTCTCTCTTTTATCTTCTAAATCTCTCTTTTTTAATAAATGATATTCATATTTACTTTTAATTTCCTTTAACTCATCAATCTCTTTTCTTAACTTCTCTCTTTCTTTGTTTATTAGATTAATTCTAATATCTATTATGGGAATATTGTCTAAAAATTGGTTTATTTTTTTCTTTTCCTCATCAATTATAGTATGTTTGTGATCTTCGCTTACTTTTTGCTTACATAATGGACATATATCTAAACTATTAATACTTTTATTAATTTCATCAAAACTTTTCTTCTTTATTACAGCTTCATTTAATTTAAAATTAAGTTCATTTAATTCACTTTCAAAGTTCTTTATCTCATTTTCTTTTAAATTTATTTTTTCATCAGTATCCTTTTCTATATAATAATCATAAACGTCTTTTTCTAAATTATCAATTTTCTTCTTTAAATCAACCATATCATTTTTTGCATTATTTAAATTATTCATATTCAAATTTAAACCACTTTCATTTACTCTTAATTTGGTTTTTAATTCATTTAATTTCTTGTTATTATCCTCAACACTATTTAATTCCATAATTAATCTTTCTCTAAAATCAACAAAATGTTTTAAATCTAATTTTAACTTTTCAGTAATTCTTTCAATACTTTTATTATCTTCTCCTAACTTCTCTTTTTCCTCATTAAATTCAGCATAACTGCTTAATAACATGCTAAATTCTTTTTTCTTTACTTTAATTGCATTTACAAATAAATTGGAATTTTCTATTAACCTTTTATATTTATCAACACCAAAAACCTTTCTTAAAGTATCTAACCGCGAGTCTTTATCTTCTAACAATATATGTTTCATCTCTTCTTGAGGCGTATAAACTGTAAATCTAAAAATCAATGATTTACTTTTTGTAACTAATTCTTGAGGATAATTGAATAATTCCAAAACTCTTTGTTTTAATTCCACTGGACTTAGATCTTCTTTTTTACCATTGTATATTAAATATCCTTGATCTTGCCCGCTTGAATCTTTAACTCTTTTCAAACTTCTTTTTATTATAACTTCCTTTCCATCAATATCAAATGTTAATTCAACACTTCCCTTATTAGTCCCATTCCTTAACAAAGAATTTCCATCTAAACTTCCTCTTTGTAATCCAAATAAAGCAAAATCAATTGCCAACAATATTGTACTCTTCCCGCTCCCTATATCCCCACTTAATAAAATACTCCCTATAGGAAACTCTATTTCTTGATTCACATAACTCCTAATATTTTCCAGCTTTAATTTTTTTATAATCATTTAAAACTCGCTTTTTAAATTCCACATAATCATTTGTGTTAAAAACACTACCCGCAGAAGTTTTATGACCTCCACCAGAGGCATTTTCAAATCCAACAACGGCTTCACTTAGAATGTCATTTACAGCTATTTTTTGATCTTGTCTTCTTGCACTTACATTATATCTTCCATTAAAATTTTGTGTCACAACCAATGTTCTGCTTTGATTTTTTGCCGATATTATTGAAGAAATCACAGAAGTTAAAGGATATTTGCTCTTCACTTCATACCAATCTAAATCCCCATGAATCTCCTTCTTTTTATTGAATTCTTTTACAGCCTTATCAACTTCTATTTTAACTTTATCATAATATTTTTTTAGATTAGATTTATGGACATCTCTAGGATTCTTTGCATTATAGATTATATCAAAAATCTCTTGAACATTGTCTAAATTATATACTTCAGCATATTTTATTATGCTTCCAATTTCACCAAGCTCATTCGTAAATATATCTTTAGTTTTTTTTATATTATATCTTTTGAATACTTTATCAAGAAATTCTCCCCAATATTTAAAAGCATAATCTGTTATTAATCCTGCAGCAGCTAACCAGTCTAAAGCTTCTAAATTAACATATCTTGAAAAATAATCAAAAGCAATTTTACTGCTTGGATAATAACTTCCTTCCTTTAACAAGCAGATATTTTCATTGTTAATATCAGTATATTTTTTATGATGATCTATAATTAAAACCTTGGCAAACTTCTCGACAATTAAAACACCTTCCGGTCTATAATCAATAGGTTTATCAGTTATAATCAATCTATTAATCTTATTCTCTTTTAATTTTTTTATTGTTTCATCAAATATATCTCCAGTTCTATCATCTTGATGAACTCTTAATTTAATCTTATTCCCAGTTATCTTTTCTACAGCTTTAGCAACAATCACAGCACTACAAACCCCATCTGGATCAGTATCATGAAGTATTGCAACTCTTGAATCCTTTTCTAAGCTTCTTATAAATTGATCAAAGTTCATTTCCAAATCTCCCCTAAATTAAAAACTTTAACAAAATTATTTACTATTCTTTCTTCAAAATCACTATTTCTTTCCCCTTCTCCTTTCTCAATATTCAAAGAATTTAGAACATTATGTATTATTACCTCTTCATTAATAATTTTAATTTTTCCTAAATTCTCTTTTATTACTTTATTTTCAATATCTTCTATATCCCCACCTTCTATCTTTAACTCTTCATAATCTTTAGTTGTTAATTTGCTTGTATTTTTTAAAACAATATAAGCTTCAATTAATTTGTTATTAATTCCTTTCCAATCAATATCACTTAATTTTCCATTGCTTAAAACTCCATGAATTCTTAAAGTTACAATTTTATTATTAACATTAATATTTAATTCATCTAATATTATATCATTAGCTTCATTGCTTGTTTTATTATCAACATTAATATTAAGATTAATAACATCATAAAATTTAACAGGAACATGTTTTACATTAACTTCATTATTAACATCAACAATGAAAAAACCTCCATGATGAAACCTTTCTAATTCCATAAAATTATTTGGAAATAAAGCTCCCGGATAAGTTATTATTCCATAATCTTCAATTTTTTCATTGAAAACAAAATGCGGATGTCCTCCTGCATAATAATCAAAACCTTTAGGTAAAGAATCTAGACCTTCTCCATCAACTTTTTCTAAAAAATCAGGCTTTAATTCACTTATCAATGTATGAAACATGAATATTTTGAATCCTTTCTCATTTTCTAAGCTCTCTTTATCTAATTTTTTATAATGTTCTCTTTCCAATCCCGTTCTTTGTCCAATAATTCCAGTTATCTTAGCATTTGTCTTATCTATAGTAAAACTTAACTTCCCATTTTCAAGCTTAAACACATTTTCCATCAATCCTGCTTTATCTAAAACATCAATCATAGTCTTTCCACTTGGAGAGAAATCATGGCTTCCCGGAATAACATAAACATTGATATCATGCTCTTTTAATCTACTTAAATCATGAGAAACTTCTTTTATATATTCAATTTGGGGTAAAGCAGTATTAAACAAATCTCCAGATATTAATAGAAAAGCAACATTTTCATTTATACAAATATCTATAGCTTTCTTAAAACTCATTAAATTAAGTTCTCTTAGCTTTGGCTCTTTCCAGCCTCCTATATGTACATCACTCATATGAGCAAATTTCATATTGTTCCCCCTACAAAGAATAAGATAGAATAGTATATAAATTTAATCTAGCAAGAAATAATATCAAAGCATATAATTTACAGTTACATCCCCAGCAGAAGTTTCTAAAATTAAAGTTCCTAATGAACTTTGATTTGGTGGACTGTAAACACCTCTTCCTTCTGAAATCATCTTTCTCACATTAACATCCCCAGCAGAAGTATTGGCTTCAATGGTTAAGGGTGCATATAAGTCAATAGATATATCTCCAGCTGAAGTTCTTATTATCCCCTTATGCGCTACATCTCCTTTAACTTCTCCGGCCGATGTTTTTATATCAATATCTAATCCCAAGTTTGGTTTAGGTAACAATAAGGTTCCTTCCAATCCATCTATAAATAATCTATTTTCTTTATATTCTGGTTCATTGTTTGTAAAACCTTTAACATAAACATTTACATCATAACATAATCCTAAATTAATATCTCTTGCACTTTCTTTTAAAGAGACTTTATTAACATTAACATATGCTTGATCAATTTTAAATTCTAAATCATTGCCAGATACGTAATTTCCACTTCCCGAAATTATAACAGAACCACCACCAAAAGAACTTATATGAACACCTCGTCCTTTAACATTAATTCTATTTCCATTTATTCCTTTTTGATAATTTATAACATTTCCATCAATCTCTAATCTTCCATTTTCAGGCATTTGTCCAATGACTAATCCACCATTACGCGAAACATAGGCATACTTTGTTCCATCTCTAGAAATTGCAACATTATTTATTACATTTGACCCTGAAAATTCATCAGGTAATTCTACACCATTAAATATTGTTTTTCTTGTTTCAAACATTTTTATTCCCCTAAATCCTTGGAAACTTTTCCTCCATTTTCTAATGTTGGATAACAACCCTTACCATTTTCTTTTTCTAATGCTTCAATAAATTCTTTATAAGCACCCATCTCAATTTGCTTAGGGTTGAATAAAGCTGGAGGACCAAGTATATCTGCTAACTCATTGTCATAAATCAATAATCCAAATTCATCCTCTTTTGGATCTACAAGAAATATATATTTAACTCCCTTAAGATCAAAACCAACACAACGATCTACATAAGAACTTCCTTCTTTCTGAGTATTTTTTATATCTTCCTTTGTCATAGGTTTTAACATTGATATTGGAATTTCTTCAGATATAATTTCATAACCAGTTGCAAATCTACCCTTAATCAATGATTCTGTAATAATAATCTCTAATTCTCCAAGACCTGCAGCAGATGAATCAGTAGGAGAAAATCCAAGATAAGTTCCATAAAATTGTTCCAATCCTGTTGTCATAATTTAACTATTTAAAAGTAGTATTTATAAACTTTTCTAATTCAAATTTAAAAGAATCTAAAATATAATATAAAGGTTTTATTTTAATATCTTTATAAAATCTTTTGGATTTATAATTATAATTCCTTCATATTCTTTAATTTTTAATAGATGTTTATCTTGACTTATTATATATCCAGCTTTCCCTTCAATTGCTGCTTCAATGAATTTATTATCATCTGGATCATCTTTTACCATATTTACTTTTTTAGATGGCCTAACCATAATAGAATTTTCTATAATAATATCTCTCCAATTATTAATTAGTTGCTTATCCATTTGGATCCTAAAAGTGCTCAGAGTTTTTACAATTTCTTCTATTATTTCTAATGAACAAATAGATTGAATTTTTTTATCTTTTAAAGCGTCAATTATCTTAGAACAAAAATTGCCTTCCCAGAATATTCCCGAGATAAATACATTTGTATCGATTACAACTTTCATACTTTGCGTACTCTTTTAATTGCATCACTGATATCACCTTCTTTTAATTTTTTATTTTTAGCAAACTCTCTTGTTTTTTTTAATAAATCATCAAATGATGGAGATTTAATTTTCTTTAATATAATGGTATCATCTTCTCCAACTATAATAAATTTTTCTCCTTCACTTATTTTAAGCTTATCTCTAAGTTTTTGAGGAATTACAACTTGCCCCCTAGAGCTTATACTTGTTACTTCCATGCTTGCCATTTTAGTTTAATAAGTTTATCTTATTGGTAAGATTATCTTATATTTAAAGCTTTCTAATTCAAATTTACAGTCTCTCCAGTATTTACCATTCTTGCATCTTTCTCATTATATCCCATCTCTTTAGCTAAATCTAATAATCCAATATACATTCCACTATCACCATGACTTGGTATTACCTTTCTAGGTTTTACTAAATCAATTAAATCTCTCATATCTTCCCTAGAAGCATGTCCACTTTGATGGATATCTGTAAATATTCTAGTTTTCATAGATTTCAATTTTCTTTCCAAAGCAGCTCTATTCTCAATATTTTCCTTTGCTGGAATTGTCTTGCATGAAAATATTATATGATCTTCATCTTTAAAGTTAAAAGGCAGTTCTCCATTGGCCATTCTTACTAAAGTTGATCTTGGTTCTCCCTGATTTCCCGTACATACTATAAGATATTTATCTCTTCCTTCTTTCTCAATCTGTTTTAGTTTTCTTTTTATATTGTTAGCATATTTACAAATCTCAGCTTCCTTAGTAAAGCTAACTAATTTTAATTTTTCAGCAGCCATTGTATATCTATACATGCTTCTTCCCATAAATACTATTTTTCTATCTAATTTTTTCCCAAATTCAATTATGCTTTTTAATCTAGCTAGATGAGAAGCAAATGTTGTTGCAATTATTGCATGTCCTTCATTATCAGTTCCAAGTAAAACATCTTTCAGCATTTCCTTAGCCACACTTTCACTTGGAGTTTTTCTGTTATAATTTGAATACAAAGAATCCATTATTACAGCTAACACATTTCCAGTTTTTCCTAGTTTTCTTAATCTATTATAATCAGGACCTTTTCCAATTATGGGATGATTATCAAATTTAAAATCATTTGTATATAATATTATTCCAGCAGGAGTATGAACAGCCACCATTGCAGTCTGTAAAGTTGAATGAGTACTATTAATAAATTCAATCTCAAAATTCTTACTAATTTTTATTGTACTTCCAGGATTTAAACTTTTAAATTTATTTCTTACATTCAAATTTCCATCTTTTATTATATCTTTTATTACTTCTAATGTAAACGGCGTTCCAATAACAGGAGCATTATATCTTCCAGCTAAATAAGGAATAGCAGCTGTATGATCAAGATGACAATGACTTGGAATAATAGCTTTTACTTTATCTCTCCAAGAATTAATAACATTATCATCAGGAACAGCCCCCATTTTTATTAAAGAATCTCTATTCAATAAATTTCTATCCCCCCCTTCTTCTTCAAAATCAATAACTTTAGGCAGATAAACACCCATATCAAGAATTATAGCTTCGTCTCCAACCTTAATTGCAGTCATATTTTTTCCACATTCACTATAACCACCAACTGCACATAACTTAACTTCCATAAAAAGAAAGAATAATTGACTTTTATATAACTTTCTACTTAATTTATATCCTACCATATATATTTATAAACCTTATTGTTATACTATATAGCATGATTTTAAGAAAGAAAGATATGCAAAGATTGAAAGACGAGATTATTGTATCAAAAACATTAAAATCAACAAATGAATGGATAAAAATATTAGATCAATTTAATGTAAAAAAGAAAGGTTATACAAAAGCTACAAAACATCTTCTGGAAAATTATGATTTAAATCCAAAATGGGCTCAAACTGTAGTAATAAGATATGAATTTAGAAAAGGATTAAGAGCTTAACAATCTAATGGACAACTAGCTGAATTCTCTTGTGGGAAAGTGCACACTCCATCACCACAAACAACAAAACAATCTGCATCTAAATTATCTCTTGCTCCATCGCAATCATTATCTAATCCATCTTGACAGTTTCCAGCAGATAAACTTTCATCAATTCCTGGATTTACATTTGTATTATCATCTCTGCAGTCATTTCCTCCAAATGAGCATGTACTTGGTAAAGGATTACTTTGAACAGTAAATGTATTATCGCAATAATTATCATTATCATCATCACAACCTTCATCAGGAGTAAATGTTCCATCGCAATCATTGTCTAGATTATCACATTTTGTTTCTATAGTTTGATAATTACTTCCATAATCACAAGCATCCCACTGTCCTTGAGCATTACAAGTTTGCTTGACATTTGCACAAACTCCTAGCTGTAATGGACAATTTTGTTGTTGTCCCGGTGTACAAACAGCACACCCTTCATCAGTTGTTCCATCACAATCATTATCTAGATTATCACAGCTTGTTTCTGTAACTTGATAATTAGCTCCATAACTACAAGTACTTGGACTCCATTGCCCAGTTAAACATATTTGTTGATATTCAAAACATACTCCTTGAGTTAGAGGACAGTTTTGTGTCTGTCCATTAGTGCAAACAGAACATGTATCATCCCCATTCCCATTACAATTTTCATCGATTCCATTTCCACAAACTTCAGCTGCTCCAGGA
The DNA here is from genome assembly GCA_035288965.1 of Candidatus Nanoarchaeia archaeon. Lineage (GTDB taxonomy): Archaea > Nanobdellota > Nanobdellia > SCGC-AAA011-G17 > JAGVZF01 > DATDYQ01. Next base: position 1,311 of record DATDYQ010000048.1, on the reverse strand, counting down.
TTTACTGCATCATCATTATCATTACAATCTAATCCACCACAACTTCCACTATTTGCTCTATAACCATCTTGATCAGCATCGCATACTCCTCCAGGGGGTAAATTTCCACCTTCACCAGCTCCGCCTCCTTTAATATTTCCATTAACACTTAACAACAATCCAGAATCAGCTCTTTGATAAGTAAAAATTATATCTCCCCTAAAAGGACCAACAGTTCCTTGAGTATTATCACATTGTACACTATATGTGGCTGTTTGTAAACTTCCTAAAGCAATATCGCTAGATTCAATGCAAGGTCCAACATTACTATTAATTACACTTAACTTACTAGAAACTAAATTTACTCCTAAACCATTTGTTATTCTAAATATAACATTACTTCCTTGTATCGCAAAGCCTTCACACTTAAACCCAGGAGGCAATCTGCAAAAATCACCTGAAAATTCATTTGGATTTCCTAATAAAAATATTAATGTGGCGATAGCAGTTATCACTACAATTATAGCCCAGCCATAGGTCATCAAGAACTCCATGGCAGCCTGTGATTTTTTGCTTATTTTATTAATAACTTATCACCTATTTTTAGATTATTTGCTTTACTTAGCTCCAATATATAATTTGCTTTTTTTCTTGGCATGACAAACAATGTAAATGGTTTAATATTTTTCTTAATATCAACTATATTCCATTCCTTATCTAGCCAAATAATATCTATTGTTTGAAAAACAAATAACATATGAATGCTTGAACTTAATCTTCCTTCTAATGTTTCTAATATAATTCCCTCTTTATCTTTTAATTTCTTCTTGAACATTAACCCAAAACCATTAGAGAACTTAGCATTAGCTATAAACCTCTTTTTACAAAACACTTTCATCTTGCTTTATTTACTTGTTAATTATTTAAACCTTTTTAACTATTCATGAATATAAAACTTTAAATATATTATATTGCAATAATATAAAAAGGTTTAAATATAAGTTCTCATTATTAAATAATAAGGAATTAAAATGATAGAAAGAGAAGAAATAACATTTAATAGAAACTTAAAGAACATACTTTACCCGGATTATTGTTGGAAATGCAACAATCCAACGATTTCTGAACCGGTTAATGAAAAGAAATTAATAAAGATTAAATTAATAAAATTCCGAGAATTAAGTAAAAGAGGTGGCAAAGAACGAACAATAGATATGGCTAAATGTTCTAAATGTGGTACTAAGAAAAGCATAGAATATAAATTAAGCAAACCTGAACGGGATGTTTTATATAGATATTATTTAACCCATTCACAAAATAGTTTATCAGGAA
>DATDYQ010000047.1:0-2645 GCA_035288965.1 Candidatus Nanoarchaeia archaeon | reverse complement strand
AATAGCTTTAATTTTAAATTTATATTCTTTTGCTTTTTTAGTTATTAAGGAAGTTTTACTTGTTAAGAATAATATAATGGTGGTTTTCTTTGATAATTTCTTAATTTCTCTAAATAGATAATTATATTCTTCTGCTATTTTGATTTCAGGGATTCTTTTTGATGGAACTGGAATATTTGCTATTATGATATCAAATTTATCTTTAATATTTAATGAAGTAAAGAATTTTATTTTATCTTCTACATTTGCAACTTTTGCATTAACTTGAGAATTATGAATGTTAAATGATTTATCATCTACTGAGTAAATGGTTAATTTCTTATTATCTTTTTTATGTTGTTTGATATTGTCTGGGATAATTGAGTTATTTAGTTGATTTATGGGAATATTATTAGCAAATAAAGCTGCTTCTATTGCGATAGTTGAATTTCCTGAATAAAGTGTTAATAATGATTTTTTTACTTCATATTTTGATAACGAAACTAAAGCGAAAGCTATAGTAGAGTTAATATCATGTAAACTGGTTTTAATCTTGTAAAATCTTTTGCTTAGTCTTTCTTTAATTAAATCTAAAGATATTAAACAAGTTGAGTTAATAATGTCTATTTGTATTATTGTTTGAGGAGTTTTAAGATCAGGATTTTTATTGTATTTTTCTCTTAAAATATTAGCTGATTTGGCTGCTATAAATTGTGAGTTAAAATCATGATTTCCAAGTCTATTACAAGAAACTTTGAAGGTATCTTTTAATTCTATATTTAAATTTTTTACTTTGTTAAAAATATCATCACTTGTTTTAAAGTTGAATTTTGTTATTAAGATATTAGATTGATTTATTGATCTAGAAAGATAACAAATTTTGTAATAATCATTAATATCTTTTACCTCCATTATTAATTTACTTTTTATTGAAAGCTTTAATTCTTTTAATTTTACTAGTTCTTTAAGTTCTTTTAAAGCTATATCTTCAAGACCTTCAACTGTAGAAATTAGTATTTTCATTGCATTTTGAATCCTTTTATTTCTTGTTTACTATTAAAATCAGATATTTCATATTTTCTTACATTTGCAAATAATGGGCCTTTTTTACAGAAATCTAACATTTTATTTACATTCTCTTTTTTACCTATGAATACAGCTTTCAACTTACCATCTGGAAGATTTTTGGCATAACCATTTACACTTAAAGAATTGGCCATTACAAATAAATGTTTACGAAAGGTAACACCCTGAACAATGCCAGAAACGATAATCTTCTTTTTGATCATAAAAATAAAAGAATTGAATTATTTTTAAAGGTTGTTATATAAAAAAAGAAAGATTATTTATGATTTAACACAGAATCACTGTACTGAATCATAAAATCTTCGTATCCTGAACCACTTAACCAATGTGCGGTTGCATCATATTCAGGAAGTTGGGTTATAAAGTCTACTTTGATTTTTCTTTCAAGAGCTTCTTGGCTTAATCTTGATTCGTAATTTTTCTGAGCACTTTCTTTACCCTGTGTCGCACATCCTAAAATTGTATATATAGCAAGTACTGTTGCTGTTGCAAGTGGGGCATACTTTCTTGCTAATTGTTTTATATTTTTCATGTTATTACCTCCATATTATTTAATAATTATAAGATAATCTTCTATATCAATTATAGTCCACCATTTTGGAGGACAAATAGAATGGTTTATATACAACCAATATTTGATTAAATTATGGATAACGAAATTGCATTAAAAGAATATGGATTAAATGATAAAGAGATAAAAGTTTACATGGCACTTTTACCTTTGGGAAACATTAATCTACAAGAAATAGCTAAAAGAGTTGATATGCCAAGAACAACTATTTACAACACCCTTAACTATCTATCAAATAAAGGATTGATTTCTAAAATAATAAAAAAAGGAGTTACTTATTTCGAAGCTTCAGACCCATATGTACTATTAGAAAGATTAAAAGATAAAGAAAGATTAATTGAAAAGGCATTACCCAATCTTCAGAATATCAAAAAATTAGTTAAAGAATCATCAAGTGTAGAGATATATGAGGGATCTAAAGGATTATTTACTATTTTAAATGATATCTTTAGATTAAAGCAACAAACTTATTATTTTGGATCTTATTCTTTATCGAAAGAGATGTTAAAACACCAACCCGAGCATTTTAGAACGATAAGATTAGACAGGAAAATCCCAGCAAAGATAGTTATTGATCCTTATGATGAAGATACATTTCATAGAAAAGAATATAAAAAAATTACGGAAATGAGGTATTTAAAATCTCTTAAAGATTTTCCTTGTATGGTTTTTATTTATGGGAAAAGAGTTGCAATTATACAGTAAAGGGAGATTTAATAGGAATAATAATAAAAAATGAACAAGTTGCACAGGCTATGAAAATGGTTTTTGATATATATTGGAGAATGGGAAAAACTTAATAATTTATTATATAAAAAATAAAAAAAAGAAATCAGCTTATTTGCTTCTAGCCATGCTGAAAACTGACTTTAGTGCCACTATTATTGTAGCTGGAACGAACATTGTCAACATATTGTTTAATATTGTCCCAAGGAATTGTATGCTACTTAAAGCACTCCCCCCCAGGCTGCTAACAATGACAAGTATTGTTCCTGCCATTAAGAAAGCA
>DATDYQ010000046.1:0-2542 GCA_035288965.1 Candidatus Nanoarchaeia archaeon | reverse complement strand
AATCCTTGTAAACAACCTTGAATTATGCTTATTGGAACATTCCCAAAACTATCACTTTCTCCATATACCATTAAAGTTTTTTGAGCATGATCAAAAGATAATATACCCCCACCAAGCAATAATTTTTGAGGTCTTAAATCTCTTCCTAATTTTGTTAGATAATTAATAATATCCCTATGAAATAAATAATCTAAATACATTTTATCTCTTGATTTTGCATATATAAGACCATATAATCCAACAACATCTTTATCATCTACCCCAACAACAAATTTTCCAGCAGGATATCTTTCAAATTCTACTTCAACAGGTTCATCTGGTTTTTCAGCATTTGCGCCTACAATCAAAGGTGGTTGATAAATAATCTCTGTCATAAAAATTAAAACATTAGAAAAACTTATAAAACTAACCAATCAACTTTATCTTATCACTTTTAGGCATAAAAACTTCCCCTTCTTTCACTAAATCATTTAATATATTATAAAAATCATCACTTTTTAATTTGCTTTCGCTTAACACATTATTAATATCGGCTCCATTTTCATCTGAAAGTTTCTCAATAACACCTATTATTTTATTTCTCCCACTTGAACTTACATTTCCAATCTTAATCTCTTCTATTTTGTCTTCAAATACTTGACTAATTTTCTCAGTCGGTTTTCCATAAATTTTAAGTAATTCATATTTCCTAACTAAGTAAAAGTTATGATCAACATTCTTAACAATTTCAGGAACAATATAATTTTCATTACTATAATTCTTGACTTTCCCAATAACGTTTACTATATCTCCAATATTTAATAAATCTAGAAATTTAACATCCTCTTTCCAAGTTTTAACTCTTATTGTATTGCTTCCATCGTCTAAAGTTATAGAAGAATAATTTTCAACTACATTTTTTGCTACAATAACAGCCATTAAATTTACTCTAGAGATTTCATTACTATTAAAACTAAAATAATTTATTCCAAAATTTCCTTCTTGCTTCTCCATCTTTGCATTAACAACATCATTAATCCAAAGTTTATAGGCAGTCTGTCTTTTCTGTATAGTTTCCATTTATATTTTTGAAATAAAACCTCTTCTAGGTTCAAAAACTTCCCCTTGTCTTCTCAAATTCTCTATTATTTCCTCTACACTTTCTTTTGTTATTCCTTTTTCTATAGCTTCATTAATCAAATCTTCTATTGGTATAGATTTTCCAACTTTTCCTTCTAATTCTGTTATTATATCCTTAATTGTTAATATTTTATTTCTAGTAGAAGCTGTTATTCCAGTATTTATTCTGTCAATATCAATCTTTCCTGTTTCATAATCAAACCCAACTTGCATTAAACAATATTTTAATATTCTTATAGCTCTTCTTGCATCTTCTCTCGTTACCTTATCACGTAATTTTAGCTTTGCGCTTGCCTCACTTAATCTTACTAAAGCTTCTAATTGTCTTGCACTTATTGGAATTGGCTGAACTCCCTCTCCACCTTGATTACTATTTCTTAATTCAACATAGAAAGTTTTAATTTCATCTATAGCCTGATCTGTCAATTGAGGTTTAATATTTTGCTTAGCATAGGAGATATATCTTTTTAGTAATTTAACTGGAATTTCAGCTCCGAAACTTGTTGGCTTTTGCTGTAAAGTTAAAACATGACTTGCTATTTTCTCATCTTTTTCTTTATTTGGTATATCTCTTACAGGGAATATTAAATCAAATCTATTAATCAAGGTTGAAGGTAAATCAATTTGAGCAGCAATTGGCTGATAAGGATCAAATCTTCCAAGCTTTGGATTAGCAGCAGCAAGTAATGTAGTTTCCGCTCTTAATGTTGCCTGAATATTTGCTTTAACTATAGTTACTGTTTGTTGTTCCAAAGCTTCATGCAAAGCACTTCTATCTTCAGGATTCATTTTATCTAACTCATCTACAACCGCAATTCCTTTGTTAGCTAAAACTATTGCTCCAGCTTCTAGCGCAAATCCTTTTAAGAATTCATCTTTAACAACACTAGCTGTTATTCCAGCAGATGTAGCTCCTTTTCCAGAAATAAATCTGCATTTAGGAGCAGCCTTACTAATAAATTGCAGCAATTGACTTTTTCCTGAATTATGACAAACTATTCCATTTGCTATAAATGTGTGGCTTAGAGGAACTTCAAAATCATAAACATCCATAAACCCAAAAGGAATTATCTTGACAACTTTTTCATATCTTTGATATCCTTTTCTTTTTATATTATTATTTCTATTTCTTATCACTTCCAAAACTCTTTCTAATGCTTTTTTCTTTTTTATAGAATTGAATCCAATATATTTGATAAATAATTCCATATCAAAAGATCTTCTTATACACAAATTATCTTCAATTATTCTAGATTGTATGCCGAAATATAATAACAATAACTGCACATCTTTTAATAAATCAATATTTTTAGATTTTAATTGTATAGAACATCTTCCTCTCCCAATACCAAACGCACAACCATCAGCATCAAAAAGCCAGCTAATAAATTTTGCAATAACATTTTTTGGACTTTTAAATATC
>DATDYQ010000045.1:0-16924 GCA_035288965.1 Candidatus Nanoarchaeia archaeon | reverse complement strand
TTATATCTTCAATTTTATATTTAGTATCTTCAGCAACATCATGTAATAAAGCAGCACATATCATTTTGTCATCTGCCTTAATTGTTGTTAAGATCAATGCAACATTATAAGGATGAATAAAATAAGGATCTCCAGAATCTCTTTTATTTCCTTCATGTGCCTTTTCAGAGAAATCAAAAGATCTTTTTATTAATTTAACGTCAGTTTCTTTATTATATTCTTTAATTTTTTTGATTAAGAAGTTGACGTCCATAATATATAAATTAGATTTAGATTTATAACCTTTTCTGTATTAACCTTAAAACAGGTTTTACATCAAATTTTCCAGAATTTTCTATTACAATTATATTATGTTTATTTCTATAAGCCTCATCTAAGCTTGTATCAAAAATTTCAGCCTCTAAATTATCTTTTATTTTTTGTTTGTTGTAACCTCTTTTATCTAATCTTTTTTCTAATACCTTTAGATTACACCTAACTATAATACATAAATCAACATATTTTCTTGGTAGATAATGACTCAAATGCCCATCAATAATCAAATTTTTATTTTTCTTTATTATCTTAATTAGTTTATCATTTAATTTATCAACATCTACATCTATCGTCTTTAATTTTTTGTTATATTTTCCTATTTTATTGTTTTTAACAAATTTGCTTATTTCAAGAATACCATATCTTAATTTTTTACCTAACTTTTTAGCAATTACACTCTTTCCAGTTCCAGGAGTCCCAGATATACAAATTATCATAAAATAATCAAGAATTATGATGTTTTAAATCTTACGAATATTCTTATCATCAAATTCTTTACATAATGCATTATATAAAAAAGATCTTGTTTCCGTCATTCCTTTCCAAGAAGATAAAGTTTCAGCAGTTATCTTACCAATATCTTCAAAAACAGTATCATCAAGTTTTGGATAAGTATTAACATAGGCATATAATGAACTTCTTAGATTTGAATGATTATGTGTCTTTATGCCCCTTAATAATACTGATTTAATCTCAAGTTCTTCTTTCCTTTCTCTTACCAACCTGTGATTTCCTTCAATCTCTTTTTCTAACTCACCTATCTGTGTTTTAAATCTTCTAGCCTGATTTTGGATATATATTCTGCTCTTTTTTCCAGGGTTATATTGTTCGCCAAACGCAACATACGCTACTAAGACACCAAGTTCTTTATGTCCATATTTTTTAGAAATTCCTTCTATCATATCAATCAATTCATCAGCTTCTGTCTTTTTCATAGTATTTATATCAATAAAAAAACTTAAAAACCTATCCATTTGTAATTTAGTTTTTACTTTCAATCAGAAATAACACTACCTTTAAAACTCTTTGCTAAAAATATCCTGTTTAAATTATCTATATTTTTATTTACAATTAAAGTTTTTATCTTATTTTTCATTATTATATTGGCTGCCATAGAATCTAAAACAAAATGTTGTCCTGCTTTAAACTTTATCTTTCTTGCCATTCCGAAAAACTCTTTAAAGCTTATATTAGAAATAAATTTAGCATTTTTAAAATTTCTAGGGTCTTTATTATACAAACCATCAACATTTGTTATATTTATCAATAAATCAGCTTTTATTGCTTTAGCAACATCTGCGGCTGTTCCATCACTTGTCATTCCAGGATGAAAGTCAAGAGCTCCACATATGATTAAACTCTTTTTCTTAAATAATATTTTTAAATCAGTCATTTTTTCAGGAATTTCTTTAATGTTAAATATACTCGCTAATAATCTAGCATTAATCCTAGTTGCCATTATTCCTATTAATGATCTAGATTTCATATCTAGTTTTTCATGTTCTAATGGTTTAATGTAATTTCTAGCAGTCTTTCCACCACCAGTTATAATTATTATTTTATTTCCCTTACTTATTTTATTAATAAATTTCTTAAAAGAATCAAGATATTTTATATCAACATTATCTGGAACAATAACGCTTCCACCTAAGCTTATCACCACTTTTTTCATAAAAATAAAATAAAAATTCCATTATATAAATCTTTACACTAATCATCCCTTAAGGATATGCTCCAAATTTCCATAATTTCTCTCCATTCCTCACATTTTCCATTATCATCATATTTTATACAAATAGCCCCTCTATCATCAATTTCAGTTTCCTTTATCTCACCAGTAGCAGGATCCATAATTGCAACATCATAATTTCCATCTGCATTTTTCACATTACTTAGAGAATGTATTGCAATAGCATGTTGCCCACCCCACCCTTGTATTATAAGAATAGTAAATTCGTTTTTACTAATAAATTCAAAGAATATCATATTTGGAGCTACAGGAAAAAAATCATCTCCTGTTCCATTTATTGTTGAAAAATTAACCCCTCCAGCAATATAAGAGGCATTATAAGCAACACTATTGCCAACTATAGTTATACTCATATTTATAGGATATTTTGTTCCATTTATCCAACCTATTATCCCATTTGAAAAGTTTATCATAGGGGTACCTAGAGTTTCATTAGTTCTGAAAAATCTATGTAATCTATTTGCAGTTTGATTAACTCCAAGACCTCTCAATAATCCCGGCAATGTTCTGTTCCAATATTCTAATCCAGAAGCCGTAACAGCTGGTACGCAAGACATGTTTCCATGAGGTACATATGTCCAATTTTGAAATTGTTTCACTACAGTTATGTTTTTTGTATGCGTGTAATTTTTAGTTATTCCAATAGAACCAGGACTTCTATCTTGTCCAAAAAGGGTATCATTTCCTCCACCAACTCCACCATTACAATTAACAATATCATTTTGATTTAGTGTATCTTGTAAAAATGAATCAAATGTCGTACTACATTTCATTATCTCTCCATAATTTTCTCCTTCACTTAAATTCATAACACATAAACCTTCTTTAGGGGGTTGTTGCGGTGGATTACTATTATCATTAATAAACATGCTCCATTGTTGTGCAGTTATTCCTATACCGTCTGAAACCTCAACTCTTACTAAATGACTTCCATTAGAATAATAATCAGAAATATAGTTCCATGAACTTTGATAATTATGATAATAATCCGGATCTTGAATATAAGCTAATTTATTATCATAATACCATCTATAAATTAAAAGATCATTTTCAGGATCAAAAGTTTGTACATAAAATAAAACACTTTCTCCTTCTTTCATTGAAATAGGGTAAAAGTTTGCTGGAGAATAAAATTGTATTATTGGAGGATTATTTGTTGGTATATTTTTTACTTTTTTAGCCCCTAAAACAAAACTAGATAATACAATTAATACGATTAAAATTAAAAATAGTCTCCCCTTCACCATCTATATTAGAAACATCTTGTAATATAAATAATTATTGCTGTTCTAGAATAATAGTACTAAATCTTTAACTAACTCATCTATGTTTAAATATTTCCTAGCGGCATCGACTAACGCTAAAGTTTTTTTACTATCATCTTTTGCACCTTCACTTGTGCTTATTCTTAATTGTCTTTCTAAAACAACTTCATATCCTTCTTTAGCTTTCATATGTCCAGCTACTAAAAATCTTTGCTCTCTATTGTTATGGCTCATGGTTTTTAAAAATTTCCCCAACATTAAATTATATTCTCCCCTTCCATATTCTACTTCATTTCCATTAAAGAAAACATCCCATAAATAGGCTCCAATATCACTCTGAGAAAAAATATTTCCCACAACTGGCAAATATCCATCATCAAAATAGCTTTCACTTAAACCATCTATTTTTTTAGCAACTTTAGTCAATTCATTTAATAACAAATCATGATCTAAGCTTTCTATTAGTTCAAATCCATCTGTCTTTTCCAATAAACCCCTATAACCCTCATTTGCTAACATTCCGGCCATCGGAGGATTTGCTCCCGTATGAAGTATTGTAACTCCACCTTTAGTTCTAATAGCATAAGGCATCTGTTTCATTAACGTTACATATCTTTCTCTGCCTTTTCCACTATCTTCAATTCTATCTTCTAAGGGTCCAGCAATATCTTCAATATTTCCTTTGCCTATTTTCATATGATATATATGCATAAACTCATGATTTCCCAAAATAGGAATTACGCTTTGATCTTGATTATCTATTAAATCATCTAAAATCTCTAAAGATTTATCTTCATATCCAGTATAACCATGAACTAAATCTCCATCAAAAACTAATATATCAGCTCTTCCTTCTTTTTTTAATATATCAAATCTATCTCTAACTCTTCTATAATCATCCCAATTTCCTTGAATATCACTTGAGACCAATATATTTCCTTCATCAATATCTCTTATTTCCATATCGATATGACTAAATCTTGATTTATAAATCTTTCTATTTACAACTACTAATTAGTAATTAATCACTAGCAAACAATCTGCTATCTTTAACATCAAACAACTTCATTCTAGCCCCAGCATCCAAAAACCCATGAGCATAGTTTAAGGCAGCAAAAGCAGTCACAATATCTCCCTTATCTCTAAAATGCTTAGCATCATCATAATATCTTTGAGCCATATCCAAAAAATCTTTAGCTACATCTTCTAAATTAACATTTTTCGGAACTTTAATCTTTACTTTAGACAAAGCCTCTCCAGTTATATTAAAATACTTCTCTAGTTTTTCCTCTGTTATTTTATCTTTCATGGTAAATAACTATTTGTATTATTATCGAGCCAAATAAATAAATATTTTGAAAAGTATAAAAATAAGATTATTAAGATAATTAAAATTATATAAGCCCAAATTTTTTTATCCATAACAGTTATTAATAATCATAGCTATTTAAGCTTTACCAAAACCATTTTAAACCTTTACTTTAATTTACTTTTATGTCATTATTACAAGCTATACTTTTAGGCATAGTTCAAGGCTTAACAGAATGGATTCCAGTCTCAAGCTCAGCTCATTTAGTTATATTTCAAGAATATTTCAAAATTAAAGCTTCTATTTTGTTTGATGTTCTTGTTCAAGTTGCTTCATTATTCGCTTTACTTTTTATTTTTAGACAAGATATTAAAAATATAATTAAATCTTTTTTTAACAAAGAGGACAAAAGCTATAGAAAATTAGGTTTTTTAATTATCTTCGCAACAATATTTACTGTTATTATAGCCTTATTATTCAGAAAACAATTTGAATCTTTCTTCTCTAACTTAACTGTAGTTGGAATTTCTTTAATAATTACAGGAATTATTTTATTCTTAACAAAATTTGCTAAAGAAAAATATCAAGAAATATCTTATAGACAAGCTTCTTTAATTGGAATAACACAAGGAATTGCAATAATCCCAGGCATTTCAAGATCAGGCTCAACAATTTCAATCGGAATGTTGCTTGGTATTAATAGAGAGCAAGCAGCAAGATTCTCATTTTTACTTTTTATTCCAGCAATTATAGGAGCTTTAATCTTACAATTAACAAATTTTAATCCAGTAAAAGAATCAATTTCATTTTTGGCAATCGGATTTATTTCATCTTTAATTGTAAGCTTTTTAACATTAAAATGGTTATTAAGAATTATAAAAACTAGAAAATTCCACTACTTTTCAATTTATTGTATAATATTAGGAGTTTTAATTTTAATAATATGAAAAAAACAATACTAACTGCATTTTTAGTATTTGTTGTAGTCATATCTACATTCTATTTATTAAAAAACCAAGAGCCAACAGCAGATGTAGTTAAAGATAAATTGACAGTTACAAAAGTGATTGATGGAGATACCTTAGTTTTATCAGATGATAATCATGTTCGTTTAATAGGAATTAACACCCCTGAAAAAAACCAATTTTACTATCAGGAAGCAAAAGATAAACTAACATCTTTAGTTGAAGGAAAAGAAATAAGTTTAGTTAAAGATAAAACAAATAATGATAAATATGGTAGATTACTAAGGTATGTTTACTTAGATGATGTTTTCATTAATGAAGTCATGGTAGAAGAAGGTTATGCAGAAGCTATTGAGTATAAACCAAATCTGGCTCATCAAGATGAATTAGAAACAGCAGAACTTGAAGCTAAACAACAACATCTCGGATTATGGAAAGATTATAAAGAATCTCTATCAGATTGTCAAAAACTAGGCTGTCCAGTTAATACACAATTTGTTGGGTCTAAAAATTCAAATTATTTTTATGATTGTAATTGTGTTTACGCATCAAGAATTAAAAAAGATAACCTAATATGTTTTTCTAACAAAGAAGATGCTATCAATGCAAGTTATAAACAGTTAAGGGGTTGTTAATAAGAAAATGATGCAAGAATTATTAGTAAAAACAACAAAACACCAGGAAATTGTAATTATCTCAGATAAGATTAAAGATATTATTAAATCATCTAAATTAAATCAAGGAATTTGTAATATTTATTCTACAAACACAACAGCTACACTAATTGTTAACGAAGTTTCAGAGCCAAATCTAAGAGAAGATATAATGAATATTTTTAATAAAATTGTTCCGATGCATGATAACTATAACCACGATAAACTAGATAATAATGCAAATGCTCATCTTAAATCAACTTTAGTTGGATGTAATCTTAACATTCCCTTTAAAGATAGTAAATTATTATTGGGAAAATGGCAGGATATTGCTTTAATAGAACTAGATGGTCCAAGAGAAAGAAAGCTTATTGTTTCTTTAATTAAAATTTAATCAAAAACCTTATATACTTCTTTATAACAAAAATCTTTAGGTGATAAAAATTAAAATATTTTCAATAATAACAATAATCTTACTCTTATCTTTACCAATAGTCTTATCAGAAGAACAAATTATTCTTAATAATCTAACGCAGGATGCTTTACAAGAAAAAACCAAGAATATGGATTTTAAAAAATTATCGATAATTTTACCAATAAATGCTCAACTTCATATCACAAATTTAGATAGCTATGTTTATCTGCAAGTTACAGAAGATGGTGTTTTTCTGCCAAAAGAATTAGATAAAGTTAATATCGAGATTTCAGCTCACCAAGATATTTTATATGACTTATTTTATGGTAATCCGACAGAAGAAAACTTGAAAAAATATATTGAAGCAGATGTCATTGTCATAAAACCATTGTCATTCAAGATGCAAGTGTTAAATGATGTCTTAGAAGAAAAACTTGGAATCAAAATTGTTAAAAATAAATCATTTTTTCACAGAACATTAGCTCATTTATTTGCAAAAGTTATAGTTAAATTTATGAATAAATAGCTTTAAATAATTAAACAACATATATTTAAACATGAAACTTTGCCATTTCAAAGGTTGCCAAAAAAAAGAGCATATTTGTATTCATGAATCAATTCTAGTTGTTCTAGCTACTGTTTCTATGATGTTGATATTTGTTTATTGGTTATAAAATGCAAAAGAAATCAATCTTTACAAAAACCTTTGGAGAATATCCTTTAATTAAAGTTCTAGATTTTTTAATATATTCTAGAGATTTTGATTACTCAATTACAGAGATTGCTGAAAACGCTAATATAAACTTTCAAACATTAAAAAAAATATGGCCCAGACTAGAAAAAGAGAAGATAGTTATATCTACAAGAACTTTGGGTGGAATGAAGCTTTACAAAATAAATATAAATAACTCATTCGTTAAAAAATTAATAGAGTTAAATGAACAATTAGTTTGGGACAACGCAGTTTAATTTTTAGGCTTTTACACTTTGTCTTGCAGTTTCAATAACTTTCCTTACATCACCAGAAAATATCTTGCTTGCCCTTAATATCTCTACAGAAATAATACTTCCATCTTTGGCAATATCAAAAACTATGCCATTAGGAAGTTCAACACTTTTCCAATATTTTCCTTCCTTGAGTTTTATATCTAATATATCTTCTTCCTTATCATAGAATTTTTTCATTTTCTTAGTCTAACCAATATGCTGTTAGTATTTTTATAGTTTTGCCTTTTGTTTTATAAACAACTTTTAATAATCTATTTGAGGGAGGTATTCTGGCAATTGCATTATATGCATCTTCCCAGTATTTATCCTTTAATTTATCTGAATTTTGTATACAATATTCAACTGCATTATCAGTAATATCTGGTCTTTCTTTTCTTTTTCTAATCCAATGTATAGAATATTCAAAATTCATGATATTAACAAGATAAAAAACTTTAAAAATCTGTCTAAATAAGTAGTTTTATGAAAACTATAGCCATTAACCTAACAGATTGTTATTGTAAGGAATTTGATGCCATTATATTAGAAGTAAATGAAAACAAAATTATTCTAGATAAAACTTGCTTCTATGCAACTTCAGGCGGTCAACCAAATGATATTGGTTTTTTAATAAAAGATAATGAAAAATATGAAGTTATTGATGTAAGAAAAGAAGATAATGAAATTATCCATATTTTAAAAGAAAATAAATTAAAAGTTAATGATAAAGTTCATGGAATTATTAACTGGGATTTAAGGTATAAACATATGAGAATGCACATTGCTCAACATTTACTTTCATCTCTAGTTTTAGATGAGTATGATGCAGAAACAGTTGGTAATCAAATAGGAGCAGAAACTTCAAGAATAGATTTTGAACCTTTTAGGCCAACTCAAGAAATCCTAGATTCTTTAACAATAAAATTTAATGAAATTGTAGATAAAAAAGTCCCTGTAAAAATAACATTTATGTCTCGAGAAGATGTTTTAATACAAATAGATGCTAAACGTAGAAATTTATTTTCTAGACTTCCTGAATTCATAAAAGATATAAGAGTTATAGAAATTGAAGGTATCGATAAATGTCCTTGTGGCGGAACTCATGTTAAGAATACTTCTGAAATAGGTTATATTAAAATATTATTAACACAAAATAAAGGAAAAGGTAAAACTAGATTAATATTTGAATTGGAATAAATGAATTAAAGAGTTTACTGAAAATTTTCCTAATTTGGTAGACGTATTGTTACATAATTTATTCCTTTATTTTTTAAAATTGGATGAATCTCTGATTTAGGTCTCATGTGATATCGTCCCATGATGCTTACAATTGGTTTATCTGTTTTTCCAGCATATTGAACCATTGTTTGACCCATTCTTTTTTCACGGTATTTAATTATTGTTGCATCGCTAGAAATACCATAGTCAAGAGACAGAACACTTAGTTCACGATATGATAAATCCGTTCCAATTACAGGTACTTCAAACTCATCTGACCATTTAATAATATGCCCAATACTACTACTCTCTTCTTCATAAAGTTTATCGGCTTCCGAAACAAGCGCATCAGATAAAAATCTTATTTTTCTAGTCTTGGGATTATAGGTTCTAGAGTTTAAAAATTCGTGTAATAAATATCCTGGTTTAGCTAAAGCTATACCTTCTCTTTCTATTTGTTTATGTAGAGGATTTCCATGTAATTCTCCGATTATGATTATAGAAGGATCATTAGAACCATGGAATGTAGGTATACATTTGATATCTTTACACCATCTACGGATATCCCCCCGAAGAAGAGTTTTTCCAGATATATCTCCACCCATACCCAAACCAATTAAAGCAGCCTGAAGATCTTTTAAGTAATAATAACCATAAAACTTAAATGATTCCATGTCTCCTTCAATTAAAGATCTTCCCATTCCACCATACATCTGTAATAAATTTTTTGGAGGAGTATTAAATATATAGGAAATTGAATTTTCTATTTTAGTGTTATCATTTCCACTTGGATCAGTTATTATTAATGGATTATTTCTAACATACTGATAACCACCTTCACTAGGTTTAAAGATTGGATCATTACTAATAAATTTACCATTGCTTGGATTATAATATCTAGCATTAAAGTAATTTAATAAGCTTTCTTGATCATACTCTTTGGATGTAAAACCATACTTCTCTTTTCCAATAGAAGAGAAACTTAGTTCTTTTCCAAAAGGCAAATAATTAGCTTTAAAGTTAACATTTCCTGAACTATCTGTTTCTAAAGAAGTTGATCCAATATTATCAGAACTAAAATAAACTATTTGATTATCCTGTATTTTAGCTAATCTTTGTCCTGAGTAGATATAACTTATAGGTGCATTGCTTTCTACTTGAGTTAATTCAGACGTTTGAGATACAACTTGATTTATAACAAATGTATCTTCGTTTCCAATAAATACATAATCAATTGATTGATCTCCAACTATAACTTTTATTGTTTCTAATTTAATTCCACTTGGATAATTAACAACAAAAAACTTAGTTTCAAAAGCTTTCAATAATTCATCTTGTATTATTGTATATTGATTATTTATTATAAAAGTTATCTTATTAAAGTTTTTATCAAGTTTATTATAAATTAAAATCTGTATAATATTATCATTAATATTAACATCTTCTATTTCAATAGCATTTAATTGAGCAGAACTAAAAGGCATAACTAAAAGTAAAACTACTAGAAATATTCCAATAACCTCTTTTTTCATAAAAATATTAATATTATTTATCTATTTAAAGCTTTTTTAAACAATAATTCTATCATAGAAATCTATTTAAATCTTCTCGATAAGCGTTAATCATGCCAAACTTACATGAAAACACATTAAAACTAATAGATATAGCATCAAAGAAACTTAATCTTCAAGATTCATTAATAGAAGTAATTAAAAGACCTCAAAAAGTAATAGCTGTTAACATCCCAATCAACATGGATAATGGAGAAATTAAAAATTTCCTAGGTTATCGAGTTCAACATAACAACGCTCGAGGTCCATATAAAGGCGGTTTACGTTATCATCCTCAAGTTGACTTAGACGAAGTTAAAGCTCTAGCTACCTTAATGAGCATTAAATGTGCAGTTCTTGATCTTCCCTTAGGCGGAGGAAAAGGTGGAATTGAAGTTGATGTTCATTCATTATCAGAAGCTGAAATTGAAAGACTAACAAGAAATTTTGTTCATTTAATTCATGAAATTATCGGTCCTGATCAAGATATTCCAGCTCCCGATGTTTATACTAATTCAAAAATAATGAGATACATAGCAGAAGAATATTCTAAAATTAAAGGTCAAAAAATATTTGCTGTTGTTACAGGAAAACCTTTAGATTTTGGCGGAAGTAAAGGCAGAGATCAAGCTACAGCTCGCGGTGGTTATTATGTTTTAAAACAAGCTTTACCTAAATTTAATATGAGTAAAGGCCATGTTGTAGTTCAAGGTTTTGGTAATGCAGGAGAAACAATAGCTAAAATATTGCATGATGATCATTTCAAAGTTATTGGATTATCTGATTCAAAAGGAGCTATTTATAATAGGGATGGAATTGATGTTGATCTAGCAACTAAACATAAAAAAGCAACAGGATCATTAAAAGATTTAGATCAAACCGAAAACATTAGTAATGAACAACTTTTAGAGTTAAAAACAGATATCTTAATTCCAGCTGCTCTAGAAAATCAAATTCATTCAGGAAACGCAGATAATATCAAAGCTTCATTAATTCTTGAATTAGCAAATGGTCCAACAACTCTAGAAGCAGATGAAATATTGCAAGCTAAAAAAATACCCGTAATTCCGGATGTTTTGGCTAATGCAGGCGGTGTAACAGTTTCTTATTTTGAATATATACAAAACTTATCTAATAACTCTTGGAGTGAAGAATTAGTTTTAAAAAAACTAGAGCAAAAAATGACAAAATCTTTTGAAGATGTTTATGAAATTTACAATAAAGAAAAAGTTACTTTACGACAGGCTGCCTTCATGCTAGGAATTAAAAGAATAGTTGAAGCAATGCATAAATCTTCTTTGCTTAACATTAAAACAGCAATTAAAGTAAATCAAAAACATTAAATATTTTATTACATATTTATTTTTATGGTATGGGGATTATTGATAACAGCATTTTTAAACTCTAATACTTTATTATCTGAACCTCCAAAATCAATATCAGAAATAGCATGCCAAGAATTATCTGATAAGTTTCAAGATTATTTTGATGGTAAAATAAAGCATAATCCATTCTGTGCACCATATTATAATGGAGATTTTAAGAATTTTTTATATGTAACAAAAGAAGGTGATGATATCTTTAAAATTGTTTATGAACAATATAATAGAAGAGGCATAATGATTGATGAAATAGATGAAGCTATAGAAGCAATGAGATTAGCCGATAGAAATTTGTTGGAAGATGAAACTTTATTAAGACCATCAAGAATATTATACCTAGTAAACAGAGATGATTATATTAAATTAATGGGAAATATTAGAAAAGAAGCATTAATTAAAGCAATTATGAAAAATATGAAACAACAATATAAACCTGCAATAAGATATAGAACACCTTAAATTAATTGTAAATATCTAAATTTTAACAAACAACAATACTATCCCCATAATTACAACTGCAAACCAAACAAACTTATTCCAATCCCAAACTTTCTTCCCATCAAAATTCCAAAATGGTATCATATTAAACAAAGCAAGCCACGAATTTATTTTTACTCCAAAATTTCCAACATCTTTAAAAAATCCAGTTGCAAATAAAGATATTAATAAAAATATCCCGGCTAAAACTAAGTTTACAGCAGGACCCATCAAACTTATCTTTCCATTTTTCTTCTTATCCACATTTCCATGAATAAAAACAGCTCCAGGAGCAGCAAAAACAAATCCTAAAAAAGATATTAATAAAGTTAATAGCAACATTCCTTTAAAAGCTCTAAACTCTGCAAATAATTTATACTTTTGAGCTAAAAATTTATGCCCAAGCTCATGCAATAAAAAACCAACTCCAACAGTTATTAAACTTAATAAGAATAATAATAAATAACTTTCAATTATATTCTCACTTAACTTTGCTTGATATAAAACTATAGTAAAAGCCAAAGAAATTGCAATCCAAGCCAATAATAATTCTTTTAACTCTTGCTTAGAATATCTCATAATTCTTTTAAAATTGTAAGCTTTATAAAACTTATCTTATCTCTAAATTTATGAATAAACTAAAAGAAGCAATTAAAATATTGGAAGTAATTGAAGGTTTAGATAACATTGTAATCTTAAACGAAAAAAATAAAGAATTTATTAAAAATATAGAAATAAAGAATAATATTGGCGTTTTTGATTGTCTAAAGAAAAAAAATTTAATTTTCATTACACATGATGAAAGATTTCGTGAACCTCAGGAAAATTTAGTGATAGAAGAAAATGGAAAATTAATATTTCCATCAATACAATTTATCGAACTTTCAAAGTTTAAGGCAATTTCTTCTTCACCATCGTCTAAACTTCATAATCCATTGGTAAAACATCTTAAACTTAAAATAAAAGATCATGAAGCTTCTATAATCATAGGATTTGATTAACTTATCATTATCCTTATACTTCCAACAACTTCATTATTATCCATTAATGGACTTGCTATATTTTTTATTTTTGATCCATCTTCAACTTCACATTCAAATTTATAAACTCCTTTCTCAATCATTATATTTTTGATATTTCCTTTGCTGCAATGTTCTCCACAATTAAATACCTCACAGCAATTCCCGCCAACATAATTCTCTTTCTTACAATAACTATTTTTAGCAATCTTATTCATCCAGATTATTTTATTATCATTATCAGTTATACAAACCCCTTCTCCAACTAAATCTAATATTTCCCTTAATTGTCTTCCATTCTCTTTATGAAAATTATTAATCAAATTATTTTTTTGCAAATACCAGCTTTTAGCCATTCCAATTCCATGATAATCAATTATTCCTTCACTTTCCATAACAGATAAATATTTTGCTAAGGTTATTCTATTAATATTAAGTTGTTTAGAGATATCAGTTCCAGAACATAAATTTTCATTCTTTTTAATAAACTCAAGAATTCTAGCCTTTATATCATTATTTAACACCTTTTCACCGTTAAATTAGAATAACAATCTTATTTATAATGATTATCAATATTTATTATATATATTTTACAAAATAAATATTTATATAGTTGTTTATCTATATTGATTATCGATACTAACGACTAATTTTAATAAAACTTGGGGGTGTAGCTTATGACATGGCGACTTGACAACGAAGGATACCTTTACGAGGATGAAGAAGAATAATTTTCTTTTTGATATGGTAGCGGGTTTGCCTCTTTATCCCGCTCCCATATTATTAACTTTTGAATGAAACATAATTTTAATAAATAACCTTTACATCATATTATATACTTTTGTGGGGGGGTTTCATAAAAACAAATATACATACCTCTTTTCCCTCCTTTTTCTATATGGTGATATGAGCTTGGGGTTTTCATTTCATACTTAATCGACACCTCTTTTTCCCCTTCTCACACCAATAAGAAGGTTTTTAAATAGTTATTTTAGAGTATATAATATGAAATTTTCTGAATTAAATGAATTCAATAGAAACTGTTTAGAAGATCTTTGTAAAGAGATAAAGGGATTTAATCAAGAGAATATTCAAAAATGGTCTGAAAATGTAAACATTCAAATTCCATATATCTCAGAAAATCTTGAAGTTTTAGATAGTATTTCAGAAAATCCAATATTCCTTGGATATAGAGATAGATTACTTTATGAAGATTCATCAATAGGAGAAACTGAAATTAAACAAAGAGCTACAAAACAGCTTAGAAGAAGTATTAATGAACTTCTTTCAATACAATTTATAGGTAGTTTGGGTGATATAGATCATTCTTTGTCACAGTTATCCTATTCTATTCCAGATTATCTGCCCAGTTACACATGGGGGTTCACTTTAAAAGATAACAATGAAAAAAGACGTAAGAACGAAGATTGGCTATATCAATTAGTATATAAAGAAACAAATTCCAAAGACTTAGCAAAATTTCTCTTATCTAAAAATTGTTAATATAAATTTAAATCTATCTTTCAGGACCTCTTTTAGCAGCTTTGTAAACTTCATATTGTCCAATAAGACTTGGATCTGAATATATTCCTACAGGTCTTGTAATTACTCTTTCTCCCATACTCATTTCAGTATGGGGAGGCTTAGCAATTACTACTTCATTTACTCTCCATGCAAACTCATCAATTTTTATAGGATTCCTCTTTGGGTCTAATACTCTGCTAGGTATAAGTTCTATAATATTATAATTAGCTTTAATTTTTCCAGTTTGTTTTTCAAAATGACGTATTAACGATTTTTTATATGCCTCCGCAGCTTTTTTATTTTCAAATACATATTCAGGACCTCTTGTGCCCAGTTTTTCATATATAGTAAAAAATATTTCAGCATCAGTTAAACAAATATAACAATATTTTTCATCTTTATCATTTGGTAAAATTGTTATTCTTTCTGGTTTATTCTTTCCAGTAAAATCTAGTTCAGGATCAATATCACTTTCCTTCATTAATCTATAAATAGCATCTTCATCTGAAATTCTTTGTAAAAATCTCTCAACCTCATTACCTGGAGTATTTATAGCCTCAATACCAACAATAGTTGTAAATGTAGCTGCTAAAGCAGCCATTCCAGCAGCAAAGATTATAGAAGGACTTGGCATAACAGCAGTTCCACCAATTACAGGACCGTAAGACTCCTTAGATTTAACAACATCAGGGACTGGACAAATTCCATTTCTACAACCACCCTTTCCACTAGGATCAGTTATTGTTAATGGGTTGTTTCTAACATATTGATAACCACCTTCACTTGGTTTAAATATTGGATCATTACTAATAAACTTTCCACTTGATGGGTTATAGTAACGTGCATTAAAATAATTTAAATTACTTTCATCATCAAACTCTTTACTTGTAAATCCATATTTTTCATCATTTATAGAACTAAAACTTAACTCTTTTCCAAATGGAAGATAGTTAGCTTTAAACGAAATACCTCCAGTCGAATCAGTTTCTAACGAAGTGCTTCCAACATTATCAGAACTAAAGTAAATAACATTTCCATCTTGAACTTTAGCCAATCTTTGTCCTGAATAAATATAACTTACTGGAGAATTGCTTTCAGTTGTAGAAGAAGTTGAACTAACCTCTTGATTTATAATAAATAATCCTTCATATCCTGTAAATACATAATAAACTGATTGATCTCCAACAATAACTTTTACTGTTTCTAATTTAATGCCACTTGGATAATTAATATAAAAAAACTTAGCTGTAAAATTACTTAATATTTCTTCCCGAATAACTTGTTGTTGATTATTAATTATAAATGCTTCTTGATTAAAATCTTTATCAACATTATTTTGAACTAAAACTTGTATTGCATTTTCATTGACATTAACATCTTTTATCTCAATAGAATTTAATTGAGCATAAGAAAACGGCATAACTACAAGTAAAACTACTAGAAATATTCAAATAACCTCTTTTTTCATATATAAAGATAGTTTCTATAACTATATAAAAATTACTATCACAAAATTAACAAAGAAGTTTTTATATCAACTAAACAATTTACAACCATGCAACTAACAATAATAAACTTCAAGAACTACAAGCAATCTTCTTTAAATAACACAATAAAACTAGCAAAAATCTGCGAAAGAGTAGCAAAAAAAACAAGAAAACAAATAATGCTCGGAATACAAATTCCAGATATTTATCGAGTTTCAAAAACAGTTAAACTTCCAATTATATCTCAACATATTGATCCAATTACTTATGGAAGATTTACAGGCTTTATCCTTCCTGAATCAATAAAGTTTAATGGAGCTTACGGAACTTTTCTTAATCATTCAGAACATCATTTACCATTAAATTATTTAAAAGAGTGTATTCAAGCTGCAAAAAGAGCTAAACTTAAAACATTTGTATTCGCTTCTAATATTAAAGAACTTAAAAGAATATCAAAATTTAAGCCGGATTTTATTTTAATTGAACCTCCAGAATTAGTTGGTGGAAATATCTCAGTATCAACTGCAAAACCTTCTTTAATTAAAGATTCAGTAAAAGCAACTAAAATCCCTGTTTTATGTGGAGCAGGAATTAGAACTAAAGAAGAT
>DATDYQ010000044.1:0-4591 GCA_035288965.1 Candidatus Nanoarchaeia archaeon | reverse complement strand
TAATAACGTGCATTAAAGTAATTTAATCCATTATCTGCATCATAATTTTTTCCTGTAAACTTAAACTTACTATTTATTGTAGCATAATTATTTAATTCTTTTCCAAAAGGCAAATAATTTGTTCCAAATATTTTATTTCCATTTTCATCTGTATATATCAAAGAAGAACCAATATTGTCTCCATGTATATAGTTTATCTTTCCATTGTAACTTTCAGCCAATAATTTACCTTTACCATAAATAAATGATTTAGTATTATATTGCTCTTCTTCAGGCATTATTAATTCTACTGGGTTGATATCTGTATAACATTCTCCAAAATAATAAAATCCATCACAATCTAAACTTAAAACTATTAATCCAGTTAATTCTTGACCATTGCTTAATGTAAAGTTAAATTCATATGTTCCGCCATCACTCAAATTAATATCATTAATCTCAACAAATCCATTTTCAGTTAAATTTCCTCCATTAATAATACCATTATCAATAGTAAAATTATAATTAATATCAGTTATATTCAAATTACTATAACTATAATCAACTCTAAAATTTATCATTCCTGTTTCATTGAAATTAGCATCATCTATAACATAATCTATAAAACTAAATTCAGGGATTAATTCTTCTTCTGTAATTGTTTCTTCTTCAGGTATTATTTCTTCTACAGGAAAAGTTTCATTTATTATTTCCTGCTCTGTAACATTTTCATCTTGAAAAGGATCATCAACAGTCAGTTTTTCTTTAGCTAAACTTAAACTAGTTAAAACTATTAAAATAAATACGCTTATGATTATTTTTTCCCACTTCATTACTTTACCTTCCAGAAGTCACCGAGGCTTTTGATCACCCCAGATTATACTTACAAATAGAATATTTAAACCTTTTTATTATTAATAATAACCTTTTTAAACCGCTTAAATCTTGTTTATGTTATGATAAGAAGCTTAATATGCACATTTGTAGGACATGTTGATCATGGCAAGACCACGATACAGGATTACATTAGGGGTACATCTATTGCTAAAAAAGAGCCTGGATTAATCACTCAGCATATCTCAGGAACTAAGGTAGATTTTTCAATAATAAAAGAAATTTGTGGAGATTTATTAAAAGGAAAAGACATCAAACTTCCAGGATTCCTATTTCTAGACACCCCAGGACACGCTTCTTTTAATAATCTAAGAAAAAGAGGAAGTAACTTGGCTGATATTGCTGTTTTAGTTATTGATATTAATGAAAGTATTAAACCCCAAACATTGGAAGCTCTAGAAATTTTAAAACAATTCAAAACCCCTTTTGTAATTGCAGCTAATAAAATAGATTTAATTCAAGGATATCGTTCTTCTAAAGATTTTCTAATAAAAAACCTTGATTCTCAATCAGATTCATTTAATGAAGAACTTGACACTAAAATTTACACTATAGTTGGAAAACTATCTGAACTAGGAATTATTTCAGAAAGATTTGATAGAATTGATGATTACACAAAACAAGCAGCAATTATTCCATTAAGCGCTAAATCGGGAAATGGAGTTCCGGAATTATTAATGGTATTAGCTGGACTTGGACAAAAATTCTTGGAAAAAGAACTTCAGATTAATCCTGAATCTCCTGGAAAGGGAACTATATTAGAAGTTAAAGAAGAAAAAGGTATTGGAACAATTCTTGAAACTGTTTTATATGATGGAAATATAAAAGAAAATGATATCATTATTATTGGAAGTTTAACAGATCCGATAGTTACAAGAGTAAAAGCCATTTTCTCCAAACAACTTAGTAAAACAATGAAAGTAGAAAGAACTCAGGCAGTTGATTTAGTTAATATTTCATGTCCTGATCTAAAAGAAGTTTATGCTGGGATGCCATTAAGAGTTGCAAATAATAATATAGAAAAGATAAGCAAAGAAGTAAGAGAAGAAGTTTCAGCTGTATTAATAGAAACAACTAAAGATGGAATTATAGTTAAAGCAGATTCTCTTGGTTCATTAGAAGCTTTAATCTCTTTATTAAAAGAAAACGAAATCAAAATAAAACATGCTTCTATTGGTAATATCAATAAGAAAGATATTCAAGAAGCTCTTTCATCTAATGATGAGAGTGATAGGATAATTCTTGCATTTAATGTTAAACAAATTGATAAAAATAAAGACGTTAAGGTAATTAATCATGATGTTATTTATAAGATAATAGAAGAATATGATAAATATATCTATCAAAAAAGGAAAGATATTGCAAAAAAAGAACTAGAAAAAGCTAAAATGCCAGCTAAAATATATTTAATGCCTGGCTATATTTTTAGACAAAATAATCCCGCTGTTGTCGGTGTTGAAGTTCTAGCTGGAAAAATTAAAGTTGATATGTCCTTGATGAAAGATGGGAAACAAATTACTCAAGTTCAATCTATACAAGAAAATGGAAAGGCAATAAATGAAGCTGAAAGAGGTAAGGAAGTTGCAGTTGCTTTCAAAAAT
Source organism: Candidatus Nanoarchaeia archaeon (assembly GCA_035288965.1). Lineage (GTDB taxonomy): Archaea > Nanobdellota > Nanobdellia > SCGC-AAA011-G17 > JAGVZF01 > DATDYQ01. The sequence goes on along the minus strand of DATDYQ010000044.1, from coordinate 2,117 downwards.
GTAACTGTTGGAAGGCAAATTAACTCAGGTGATATTCTTTATTCTTATATTACTGAAAATGATTTTAGAAGGTTAAAAAAATTAAAACAGTTTTTGAAAGATGATGAATCTCAAGCATTAAAGGAGATAGCTGAAATATATAGAAAGCAAAATCCTGTTTGGGGAGTTTAATAACAACATTTAATAATTTTTCTATTAATATTAAATAAAATGGAAGATAGCCTTTCTTTAGATGAAGTAATTGAAATTAGTAAAAAAGTAGATAATTGGGTACAATCCAAAAATAGTTCTGAAAATGGGTTTGAAGTTTTAATTTTTAAAGGTTCATTAAATGATTTATCTTTAGAAATTACACTAGAAAAACAGTATGGTAAACAAGTTCCTGGAGTTAATTATAATTACATTTTATCAATTAACTCTTTTGGAATGATGCTAGGAAATTATCATAGTATTGCTCTTAAAGAAAGAGAATTAGAATTAAAAAAATTATATCACTCAATAGAATATAAAACATTACAAAAAGCTCTAAGAAACGCCCGTAATATCCTAAGTTCTGATAAAGCAGAATAAGTAACAGTTATAATAAAAAGCTTTAAAAACCCTTGATTTTCTCTAATTCTTATGCCAGAATTCAAAGTAGTAATCAATGATGTAAAATCCGGTAAATCTTATCAGAAAGTTATATCTGGAAATGATGCTGATGCATTTAAACGTGGAAAGATTAAGTCCATGATAAATGGAAATGAGCTTGGATTCAAAGGATATGAATTTCAAATAACAGGTGGATCTGATTCTGCTGGATTCCCAATGAGATTTGATGTAGAAGGTATGGGAAGAAAAAAACCATTAATAACTCATGGTCCTGGAGCTAAACATATTAAACATGGAATGAAAAAAAGAAAAACAGTTGTAGGAAATACTTTATCTCACACTATCGCTCAAATAAACATGAAAGTTACAAAATATGGTGATAAATCATTGCCTGACATTCTTGGAATTACCCCAAAAGAAGAAACTAAAAAAGAAGAAGTAAAACAAGTTACCGACGAAGCCTAAATTTTGATTTAAAAGCTTTACGCATCTTAATTCTTTATAATATCTTCATAATCTACTTATATGCTCCTTCTATACTAATTATATGAAAACACAACGGGGGTGTTCAAAATGGTATGGAAAATTGATTCAGAAGGATATGTTTACGAGGATTACGAAGAATAGTGCCCAGAATTCTTTACTGCCTAAAAGCTAAGGGAGGTTTACCTCTTTTCCTCCCTTTCTTTTAACATTAATAATATGCAAATTTTATAATAAAAAATTCTATTACTAAAGTAAAGCAACCAAATCATGTGTTGAAGACAATTTATTAAGTGGAAAAATTACACATTGTGCATCTCCTCCGAATCTAAGTTGTTCACTCTCTCTTAAAAATATATATTTGCCAACAAACACGTTTCCAACTTTTTTAAATTCATAATGTATAAAATCACCTTCTTTATTATCATATATCTTACGAAATGACAATTCAATATTAGGAATTATTTCCCCTTTTATCGTAGACATACCATTACGATCAACAAGTCTCCCACTAGTTATATCTCCTCCTAAATGGGTATCTTGAAAAAAATATCCTCCAAAAGGAGCAGGCAGCAGATCTTGTTGAGTAAAATAACCAGTTATACTCCAAACTCTTTCATTAAGTCTTTCTAATTCCTGAAAGAAAACATTAGGTTTATCCATATTATAAAGAATTATATCAAACTATAAAAAGATTGTTGTATTAAAATGATAATAATATATAGGTATTAATTAATAGAAACTCTTATATATCAATTTTTTATCTCAATTTTAGTTCGGAGGTAAGATATTTTGAAGACAAAAGTTACAAAAGAAAAGAAAAAAGCTTTACAACCAGAATTAAATATTGGATTAATCGGTCATGTTGATCACGGAAAAACTTCTTTAACAAAAGCTCTTTCTGGTAGATGGACAGACACTCATTCTGAAGAAATTAAACGTGGAATTACAATAAGATTAGGTTATGCTGATGTTAATGTTTATAAGTGTAATAAATGTAAATCATATTCTACAACTGAAAAATGTCCTAATGATAATGAAAA
>DATDYQ010000043.1:0-19692 GCA_035288965.1 Candidatus Nanoarchaeia archaeon | reverse complement strand
CATTATTGTTTACAAGTGTTATTAAAATTATTAGCTCCAATTAATCCAATGATAACTGAAAAGATTTATATTGAAATTTATGATAAAGATATTCATAAAGAAGAATTTCCTGAAGTTGAGATTGAAGTAAAAAATGAGATTGAAACTAAAGATATAGTGGAGTTAGATAGTTTAGTTTGGAAAACAAAAAAAGATAATGGAAAGAGTTTAAAAGAAGAAATTAGGTTATTAGTTATTCCGAGAAAATTAGAAAGTATCGAAAAAGATTTAATAAGTGCACATAATGTTAAAGAGATAAAATACGGAGATTTGAGAGTTGAATTATGATAGATTTAAAAGAAAAACAAAGATTGAAGAAATTTATTAAAGAATTAGAAGTAATTAAAGGAAGACATACTGAATTAGTTTCTGTTTATGTTCCAGCAGGATATGAATTAATCAAAATAATACAGCATTTACAGCAAGAACAAGGAACTGCTGAAAATATTAAAGATAAAACAACAAGAAATAATGTTATTGATAGTTTGGAAAGAATGATTAGACATTTAAGATTGTTTAAGAGAACTCCAGAAAAAGGACTTGCTGTTTTTTCAGGAAATAAAAGCGAGAGAGAAGGTCAACAAGATATTGAAGTTTGGAGCATTGAACCACCTGAACCTATAAAGACAAGGTTGTATAGATGTGATCAAACTTTTGTTTTAGATTTGTTAAGAGAACAGTTGGATGTTAAGGAAGTTTATGGATTATTAGTTATTGATAATAGAGAAGCTAATTTAGGATTTTTAAGAGGAACTTCAATAACTGAAGTTGCTAAATTAGAATCACAAGTTCCTGGGAAAATTAAGGCTGGCGGGCAGAGCGCTCAAAGATTTGCAAGGCTAAGAGAAGGAGCTGCACATTATTTTTACACTAAAATAGGAGAAGCTTGTAATAAAGAATTTTTACCATTAAAAAATGATTTGAAAGGATTATTAGTTGGAGGACCAGGACCAACAAAAGAAATTTTTTTAAATGGAGATTATCTGAATAATGAATTAAAGAAAAAAATAATTGGAACTAAAGATTTAAGCTATACTGGAGATTTTGGATTAAATGAATTAGTTGATAAAAGCCAGGAAGAATTAGCAAAAGAGATTATAGCAAAAGAAAAAGCATTGATGAACAAGTTTTTTGATATGTTAAATAAAGAAGCTGATAAAATTGCTTATGGTGAAAAAGAGGTAAGAAAAGCTTTAGAATATGGGGCTGTTGATATGCTATTGCTAAGCGAGGCTTTGGACGACAAATTAATAGAAGAATTAATTGAGATTGCTGAGAAGAATGGATCGAAAGTGGAAATTATAAGCGTAGAGACAAGAGAAGGTGTTCAATTAAGAGATCTAACTGGAATTGGAGCTATATTGAGATTTGCTTTGCCATCTTCTTAATCAAAAACTTTAAATATAAAGATTAATTATCATTTTCATTAAAAGAGGTGTTAAAATGAAAAAAATAAGTTTGCTATTATTATCTTCTTTAGCTTTAATTTCTAATGTTGCTGCATTTGAAGTTCAAGGAGCCATGAAAAGTCCAGGAAGTTCTTTATCAACATATGGTTTGATAATTTTAATAATACTTATAATACTTATAATAATATCTTATCTCATTTTAAGTATGAAGAAGAAAAAAGGGAAGAGGAAATAGATGAAATTTAAGATATTATTAATTTTAATTATATCTAGCTTTATTTTGATATCTTATTCTAGTGATGTTAACGCTATAAAATGTAGCGATACTGATGGCGGACAAAGTTTTTTTTCTATAGGAACGGTAAAAGATTCATCAGGTGGAATGGAAAATGGTTATAATGATTTTTGTGGAGATCCTGATGGCGTTTATGAAGGTTATTGTGAAAACGATAATTATAATTTAGTTTATAAATCATGTGCTAGTTTTGGAAAGTTTGTTTGCCGCAATGGTGCTTGCATTGCTGGAACCCCTATAAGTTATGAGTGTAGCGAAGATGATGGTGGATTGAATATTGGACTTAAAGGAAGTACCCAATATAAATGGACAAATGCATCTGGAAGCGGAAGCGGAACTAGAACAGATATTTGTTTAAATTCTAAACAACTTAATGAAGCATATTGCAGAAACAATAGGGGAGATACAAGTTTAATAAACTGTGGACAAGGGTTAACTTGCTATGATGGAACATGCGTAAAATATCCGGGAGCAATAGTTACCAAATCATGTGTTGATAGCGACAATGGAATCATTAAAGAAACTAGGGGTACTGTTAGTTTTAGCTGGTCCAACACTTCTGGAAGCGGAAATAGTAATAGTGTTGATTATTGTTCTGCTTTAGACGAAGTTAATGAATACTTTTGCGACGGAAACAATGTAGGTTTCCAAAAAATAAAATGTAATAAAGGTGATGTTTGCAGCAACGGAATTTGTACATCTAACGAAAAAAAGAAAGTGTGTCAGGATTCAGATGGGACAAATACACTTATTTTTGGAAACACATATGGAATGGGTTTAAATGAACAGTTTACTACATATTATGATCACTGTGTCGGAATCGCCCAAGTTAGAGAATATGTCTGTGATGATGATGGGATTATTGTAAGGTCCTTAGATGCATATTGCAAAGAAGGTTATATTTGTAGTTCTGGGGTTTGTGTCTTGAGTGGACAAATTCCCAATAGTAATTTTTATACTTGTTCCGAAACTGATGCAGGAAAAAAAGCGTTAGCAAAAGGAACAACTTTTGTGATAAATCCCGCGGGAAATATCTATAAAAAAGCTGATGATTTTTGTATTGATAAATTATTCTTAAATGAATCATTTTGTGGAACATCTAAATCTATAAATCCCGAACCAGTACTTTTAAAGAGTTCCGTTATAGATTGTAGAAACTATGGTGATTATTATGGCTGTAAAGATGGTGAATGTGAACTTCTATGCACAGACAGGACGATTGCAGGACAGTGTTCTTTAAATAAACCAAGTTATTGTAAAGAAGATTTTGATGTTTCAGGAAAGATAAGCAAGGGAACGGCTACTTTAGTAAATAATTGTCAGCTATGTGGTTGTCCAGGCAATACACCAACTTGTTTACCTAGCGGAAAATGCGGTGGATTTGCAGCTTTAGGTGGAATTTCTGGAAATGTTGTTTTTAATAACCCAATAAATCTGGCTGCACTATGGCTTGTTATAATGATGCTTTTGGTTGCTGCTTTATTTTACTTTAGAAAGAACAAATAAATTTATAAGCAATATAATGTTTTGATTTATAATGGATCTAAAAAAAATAAATAAATTTATCATTCCAATTTCTTTGATTATAGTAATTGTCGTTTTTAGTTTTAATATAGATAAGGTTAATAAAAGCCCTGTTTTAAATTCCGAGTGTATTGTGCTTCATGAAGGAGACAGTGGAAAGGTAAATGTCGTATTTTTATCTTATGGATATGATGATCAAAAAACTTTTTTGGCTGATGTTGATAAATATATTAATGGTACAGATAGCTTTTCTTCAATTGAACCATATAGTTCCAATTTTAATAAACTTAATTTTTATGCAGTTATGAGTGATGAGGTTAAATGCCATATCGATGATGGCACTATATTATGTGATGATAGAGCAGCTAAGAAAGTTGCTAGTAAATGTCATAATGATTATATTTTTATAATAAATAAGGTTAATCAATTTAAAGATATTGTACTGCCTTTGAGATCTAGTGCATACTTAAATATTGGATCAATAAATGTTGCAGATAACAAGTTGGTTGTGTTGCATGAATTTGGGCATTTATTTGGTGGTTTAAGCGATGAATATGTTGAAGATGGTATGTCCATAGATATAACAAATTCATTAAACTGCGATATCTCTAATTGTAACAAATGGAACAATGTTGATGGAACAGGATGCTTCAACGGATGCAGTAAAGCAGAATATTATAGATCTATACAAAATGGAATAATGAGAAATTATTATAAATCTAATGTATTTGGGATATGGAATGAAAGAATACTTTCGGAGAAGTTAACATGAAAATTATTTTGCTTGCCTTTATAATAATAATTATGGTCGGAATAAGCTATGGGGCGGAATGCAAGGATAGCAAGTATATATTATTAGATATGGTTTATGAAGATGGTAAATTAACACTTGTTGATACAAGTTTGAATACGGGGTGTGGTAGCGGAGAAATTAAAGGAAAGGATTATAGGATAGACATAGATTTGAATAACAAAGTAGTTTATTCAAGTAACTTTAACCCAGAGATCATTTATGAGGATGGACCAGGTAATGATGAAATTTCAGGTGGAGCGGTTAAGGTAGTTGAGAAAGAAGTAATATTAACTGTACCTGCATATGAAGACTCTAAAATTCGAATTTACGACTCTGCTGGAAACGAAATTATTGGTATAGACAGCGAGGATATTTTTAAAAAAGCTCCTGAATTTAGTGAAGGAGGATTATTTATAACTATAAGGAATTGGCTAGATATTACAATTGGGCAGTTATTTATAGGGAATAGGTAACTTTTAAAAACTCTTAAATTTTCTTTATTTTTATGGATGATTTAAAGAATAGAATAGAAGCTGTATTGTTTACTACTGGTAGATTTTTGATAATTGATGATATTAGTAAAATGGTAGGCGTGGCTAGCGTAGGTATAGTTAAAGATAAGCTTAATGAACTTAAAGAGGACTATGAAAAAAGAGAATCTTCATTAGAGATTGTTAATGAGGATAATAAATGGAAGATTAACATAAAGAAAAATTATTTACACCTTACAGAAAGATTATTGAGTGATACAGAGTTAGATAGACCAACGCAAGAAACTTTAGCAGTAATTGCATATAAACAGCCCATTTTACAGAGTGATGTTATTAAGATAAGGGGAAATAAGGCATATGATCATATAAAACTTTTACTTGATAGCAATTTCGTAACAAGTGAAAAATCAAGCAGAACTAGAATATTAAAATTAACTCAAAAATTTTATGATTATTTTGATGTTGTTGATGATAATCTAAAAAATAAATTGGATATTGCAGGAGACAAAAAAGAATTCGAGAAAGTTATTAAGGATGTTACTGATCATATGATTAAGGAAGATTCTAAAACCAATGAAAATTAAAAAAAATCAATTAGTATATATATACTTAATAGCAATATTTGTTTTTGTACTCTTATTTAGACTATATTTTACATTGACTATAGACACATTCAATGATGATGTAGCATATTTTCATGAAAGAAGTGTTGAATACATCTTGGAAAACAAGTTACCTATGAGTTATGATGTGCTAAGTTATGGGGGAAAAGGGAATGCTTACCCTTTCGTTTACCATTATTTACTTAGTTTTTTCTCTCTATTTTTTCCTTTAGAAATGGTGCTAAAAATAATACCTGAGATTTTATTTGCTCTTATTATAATTATCATATTTCTAATTGCTAAAGAATTAACAAACGATGATAGGGCATCATTGTTAAGTGCGCTCATGGCAGGATTTGTTCCATTATTTATCAGAGATACCTTAAACAAGGCTTCAATATTTTCATTATTTTTATTCATATTATTAACCCTATTTTATTGTATATTAAAAGTAAAAAACGACAACAAATATGTTATATTAATCATTATCTTATCTATCCTATTACCATTGATATATCCTTCTTTTATTGTGTATATAGTAGCTCTTTTATTTTATGTTCTGCTATCCTTAAGCGAGGATGTAAACATAGCAAGAATTAGAAAGGAAATAATATTATTCTCATTTTTCCTTGTTTTATTTGTAGGATTTTTTTATTATAAAAATGTAATATTTGAATACGGATTTGATTTTTTAAGATTGGGAATACCAAATAGATTGTTTTTAGATTACTTTCAGGGATTAGATTTCTTTATATTGACATATTATGTAGGAATAGTACCATTAATTTTTGGAGCTTTTGGGATTTATTACGGATTACAAAAAGCTAACAGAAAAGATTTATTTTTGATTATAGGTTTATTTTTATCAAGTTTAATACTGATGTTTTTAAGATTATTAGAATTTTCAATTGGATTTATAGTGATAAGTATGGCCTTGATTTTACTATCTGCATTTTCTTTTAATAAGGTATTTGATATGATAAAGATGTCTAAGTTTAGCAGATTTCAGTTTACAACATCAATAATACTTTTAGTGATAATAATGTTATTTTTGATAATTCCTAGTTTTAATCTAAGTTTAGAGATCAAAAAAAATGCCATTTCAAAAGAAGAGATAGAAATATTGAAATGGGCTAATATGAATTTAGAAGATGGTGCAATAATATATAGTGATTTAAGTGAAGGAAATTTGGTTACAACAATTGCTAACAAGAAAAGTTTTATAGATAAAAACTTTTTACTGGCGCCTAATGTAAACCAAAGGATTGAAGATGCAGAGCTCTTAGCCACTACTTGGAATAGAGCTTTAGCATTACAAAAAATCAAGAATTACGGAATTAACTATCTATTATTAACAGATTATCTTAGAGATAGATATGATATTAAGGAGATAAAATATTTTGATGATGTCTGCTTCGATAAAGTTATCGGAATCGAAAGAGGAGCAATCTATAAAGTATTATGTTAATAAGTATTACTTAACAATTATCTTTATAGTATTTTTAGTGATTATATTAATTACAAATTTTATGAGGTATGATAATAAAAAAGAAGCATTACTTGAAGAGGAATCTTATTTTTATGCAAGGATATCTCAAAATTTCTTCCAATATAGTAAAACTGGATTGGACGAGATGAATAATAATGGGAGACCATTTTCTTATAATCTTGGATTCCCATTTGTTATAAGTGTTTTATCAAAGATCACAAATTTACCTGTTATCTTTTTTATCAAATATTTATCTATCCTATTGGGATTGGTTATTTTATTAATGCTATATTGGATACTTAAAAAACTACATTTAGATTGGAGAATAATTTCATTAAGCTTATTTTTTGTTGTATTATCTTCTACATTTATTTATTTTTCTAGTTTTACATCACCATTTTTATTTGCCGTACTTTTAAGTTTGTTATCCTATTATTTTTTCATTATGGATAGCAAGAGGAAATCTATGTTTTCGGGCCTATTTTTATCTTTAATTATCTTTTTTGATGCGTACATTGCTTTTTTTACATTAGCTTTCTTAATAATATTTACAGTTACCATTAGAAAAAATAAAAAAGATATAATGAAAATAGACATGATAATCTTTTTACTTGTTTTATTCATTTATTATTTGTTCTTTTATATTAAATTTGGCATGATAGGTGCATCTTCTTTGGGTTATATAATTAAATCTAATTTTGGCAACATTTTTGACTTCTCTTCAGATATAGGGAGTATTTATGGATTGAGCATTTTTATAATAATACTCTGCTTTTTTGGAATTGGGGATTTATGGAAGGAAAAGTACAATAATAGGGGTTATTATTTTGCATTGATATTCTTTATTATAATCTCCTTTTTGTACAAGTATGCATTATTCTACCTGAACTTTTACATGTCTTTTTTGGCAGCCATAGGATTATTGAGATTGATAAAAACTAGATGGGAGAGCGAAATTGTAAGAAAATCACTAATTGGTTTATTAATTATCTGCATTATATTTTCTACTGTGCTATACATTGGAAAACTTATTAATTATGGTCCAGAATCTAGGCATGAATTTGGAGCCAAATTTATTGCACAAAGAAATACAGACATCGATATTATATTTACAGACCCGAGATATAGCTACATTTTGAATTATTATGGAATAAAAACTTATATTGATGGAAATTATTTATATATAAAAGATATTGACCAAAAATTAAAAGATTATAATGAAATATTGAATACAGAGAACTTCAATAGGCTACTGGAGTTGGTCAATAAATACAAAATAACCTATATAGTAATAACAATTGATATGGCAAAAGATCTAGATTTTGGGAAAACTAAAAATATTTTGTATAACCTTAGGAATACCAATAGGTTTAAAAGAGTTTTTGCTAATAACTATTTAGAGATTTGGAGATACGAGAGAATTTAGTTATAGCAAAATGATAATAGACTATATATTATATGTTATTTATTTTTTTACCATTTTTACTAGTTTGATATATATCTTGGCATATGTTAAAAATAAAAAAAAGTTGATAAAGGAGGCTTCTAAAAATGAGCCTACAATAACTTTTTTAATTCCAGCTTATAATAGTGCCAATTTTATAGAAAATACATTAAATAATATTTTAGAATCTAATTATCCAAAAGAAAAATTAAACATAATTGTTGTTGATAATGCCAGTACAGATAATATTAAGGATAAAATTAAGAAATTCAAAAATGTAAAATTAATAAGAACTGAAGTAAAGGGAAAGGCACATGCATTAAATATTGGCATAAAGGAGATTAAAAGCGAATATGCTTTGCTCTTAGATTCAGATACTTTGATAGAAAAGGATTTGATAAGAAAATGTTTGGCTTATTTTGAAGATCAAAAGATTGGAATTGTAATACCTACATTAAAACCATATAAACCAAAAAAATTAATAGAAAAATTTCAAGTTGTAGAATATTCTGTATCAACATTCATTAGAAGTTTAATGAGTACTTATGAGGCTTTGCCTGCTGCTCCAGCTTGCACTATGTTTAGAACAGAGATTTTAAAAAAAACACAAGGATATGATGAAGAAAACTTAACAGAAGATTTGGAGATGGCATTTCAGGTTAAAAAGTTAGGATATAATATCTATAATGCAATAAATGCAACTGCTTATACAATTATACCTGATACATTTAAAGGAGTGCATAGACAAAGAATGAGATGGAGTTATGGAACATTGTATAATCTTAAAAAACATAAAGATATATTTGGCACGAAGTACGGTGATTTTGGATGGTTTTTTATGCCGATGTTTATTTTATCCGTGTTTTTTTCTATACTATTATTTTTTATATTTTTTTATAACTTATTAAATAATGGTTTTAAAATCATTAGAAATTTAATACTCACAAATTTTAAGATAGCGATAGACTTTAGTGATTTTTCTTTTTTAAATGTAATTACAACTTTAAAATATATCTTAGCGATAGTCATATTCATTATGGCATTATATATATTCAGAAAGGTTAAATTTTATTATGAAACCAATAAAGAAGACAACATTAAGATATATAAATATGTAATATTTTCATTATTGTATACCCCTTTTTTACTATATATCTGGGTTATGTCGCTTATATTTTTTATAGTGAATAGGAAACCACAATGGTAATAGAAACTCCACAAAAAAGAAAAAGATTGAATTATGTTGCTGCATTTTCAGTTACAGCTTTAATATTAATAATTGGGATTTTCATAGGGTGGCAGTTTACTAATTATAAATTTAAAAACTTTCAATATGAACAAGAGAAACTAAATTTGTTAATTATTGGATTAGATTTAAAGGAGACAATTACTAATGAACCTGGATGCGACCTAGACATTGACAGACTAATGGAGGATAAAGTCAGGGTAGGAGGAGATGTCGGATTACTAGAAGAAAGACTTGGAAAGGAAAACAAAGATGTTTTGTTAAAGAAAGAATTTTATCAACTTGTTGAAGTCAAAACTATTTTATTATTAGATAAGATAAGTGGAAAATGTAATTTAAAGTACAATATAATACTCTTTTTTTATTCGAATGATGAAGACGATAAACTAGAATATAAACAAAGTCAAGATCAGGGATATATATTAGATAACCTTTATGCAAGAAATAAGGATAAAATTGCTGTTTTTTCTTTTGATATTAATAATAAAAATCCTGCTTTGATATTGTTTAGGGAAAAATATAATGTGGAAAAAGCCCCAACCATGGTAATAAATGGAAATATTTATGGGGGAATGAGGGGATTGACCGAGCTTGAATCTTTTATTAAAAAGTAAGAAATTTTTAAAAGATAATTGGATAATTATTATAATATTTTTAGTTGAATTGGCTTATTTCTTTATTCAACATTACAAATTCTTTTCTTGGGATTTTGAAGTGTATCGTATGAATGGAAAATATTTTATAGGAAAAAGCACTTATTTTGAATGGCTAAGACCACCACTAATGCCTTTACTTTTTACAGTTTTTAGTTTTTTAGGGAATGCAGATAGTTATATTATTATTTTTTTGATTTTATTATTTTTCTATTATTCTGTTTATAGGTTTTGTAAGAAATATGGTTTTAATTATAAAATAATGATGATGCTGTATCTGGTTCCCGTATTTGTTGGGTATAGTTTTTTTGCGGGAACTGAGCTGTTAGCCTTAACTTTTATATTATTATTTATTACTTTTTTAGATACAAAATATTCTGGAATATTTTTAGGATTAGCTTTTTTGACAAGATATACAACATTAATATTTGCTATTTTGATATTTTTTAATAAAAAGATAAAGAATTATATCTACTTCTTAATTGGAAGCTTTATTGTTGTATTACCCTGGTTAATTTATAATTATATTAAAAAAGGTAATTTTTTATTTAGCATGTTAGACTCTTATTTACTTAATATAGTAGCTAGGGGAAACGCAATTAACTTAAAAAATATATATCCGATAGGGTTTTTTGGATTTTTGTTAATATTATCCTTTATTGGACTTTATTACAGAATGAAGGACATCAAAAAATTAGACATTATTATGTTATTAATTGGGTTAATTACAATTTATAGTTTTATAAAAATACCATATAAAGATGTTAGATATATGTTTTTTTTATTACTGCCTTTAACATATTTTGGCTATTTTGCTTATCAAAAACATAAAAAAATATTTTTAACAATGGTATTATTAAATTTAATTGCAGTGGTAATAATGTTTTTTTATATCGGGAATTATAAACTAGATCAATTCGAAGATGCATTAAAAAATGTTGATGAATGCGGAATTTCAAGCAATGGGTGGGTGATGTTGAATAGCATTGGAAGAGCAAGCGAACCTGCACCTTATATGGATTTAGCTGAAGACAGAATAACTAAAGGTTATAGATTAATATTATTTAATAACATTTTTGAACCAGAATATAAAGATGATAAAATCTTTACGAATAAGTTTAATTTAATCTACAAAAATGATAAATATGCAATTTATGGAGATAAGAATAAATGTGCCAAACTTGACAGATATGAATTAGTCTATATGGAGAGATATAAAGAACATATAGAAAAAGTTACAGGACATAAAATAGAACTAACAACATTCAATATAATTTTTAATAAGATATAAACAAAAGACTTTTAAGATTAATTGATTTATGGTTTATCATGAGATGCGAGATGTGTGGGGCGGAAAAGGAATTATTTGATGCTTTGGTAGAGGGGGTTATGTTAAGTGTTTGTGAAAACTGCTCTAGTTATGGTAAGGTTGTGAAAATCGCAGAAAAAGTGAAATTTGAAAAACCTAAAAAGAAATTATTGGATGAGGAATTTAAAGAATTTATTGTTGAAGATTACAGCAAAAAAATAAAAGAAGCCAGGGAAAGATTAGGGTTAAAACAAGAAGAGTTGGCCAAGAGAATAGCTGAAAAAGAGAGCGTTATACATTCTTTAGAAACGGGAAGTTTAGAACCTAGTTTAGATTTAGCTAAGAAACTGGAGAGAGCATTAGGAATTAAGTTAATTGATATTGAAACAGAATTTAAAGAAGAGAAGAAGGTAGATTTTAGTGCTAAAAACATTACAATAGGAGATTTAATTAAATTAAAAAAAGATGAATAAAAAACAATTGGCAATTGCTCTTTCTAAATTGGAAGATTTTGATGACAAGAATGTTAAATTAGAACAATATAAAACAGATTCTGAGTTAGCTGCTTTATTATTATGGAAAGCCTTTATGAATAATGATATCAAAGAAAAAATAATAGCTGATTTGGGGTGTGGCAATGGAATACTTGGATTAGGAGCTTTATTTTTAGAAGCTAAAAAGGTTTATTTTGTTGATGTAGATGAGAAAGTTATTGAACTAGTTAAAGAGAATACTAAAGATTTTAAAAATAAAGAGATTTTTAATTTAGATGTTAAGGAATTTGATAAGAAAGTTGATACTATAATTATGAATCCACCATTTGGGGTACAGAATGAACATGCTGACCAAGAGTTTTTATTAAAAGCATTTGAGACTGGAAAGAAAGTTTATTCTATGCATAAGATTGAAAGCAAAGACTTTATCGAGAAGTTATGTGAAAACAATAATTGGAAAGTTAATGGAATCGAGAAAGTTAATTTTATAATAAGAAAAAGTTATAAGTTCCATAAGAAGGAAAATTATAGTGTTAGGGTTGGGATATGGGAATTGGAAAAATTATAAAATTATCTTTTATCATATTTTTTGAGATTTAAATGATCTATTTGTTCTTTATTATCACCAGACAAAGTAAATCTATATGTTATTGGGGTTTTAATTACACAAACACCATCATCATTGTAAAACTCCAAACGATATTTATCCCCATCCCATTTCCAATTTTCTTTTATAATTGTGAAATCATTTCCATTAACCGTTCCTTGATGTATGGGCTTTTCATCTTTTATATAAGGGCTACATCCAGTAAGCAAGGTTGCTAAACTCAAACTTATTCCCAAGGTTCTTAAATTTCTGTTCATGATAATCATCAATAAATACTATAATAGAAAAGCTTAAAAACACTCCTAAAAGCTAAAATCTTATGGAAATTGATGTTCTAGAGCAAAGCAAAGATAGACTAAAGATAGAGATTGTTGGAGAAGATCACACCTTGGTTAATGCTTTGAGAAATGAATTATGGAAAAATAGCCATGTTAAAGTGGCTGGTTATGGAATTGATCATAGCTTAATAAGCAGCCCAATTTTAACGATAGAAACTGATGGAAACGAAAATCCAAGAAAGGCTTTAGAAAAAGCTGTTAGTTCTTTGAAAGACCAAAATAAACAGTTTAGCGATATTATAAAAGGAATTAAGTAATTCATAATTTTTTATATCTCTTGAATTAATGAGGTAGCTAATGCTTTAAAAATTTAAAAAATTATTAAAATTAAAAAAGAGATTTTATAAATCCTAAGAAAAGAGGAGATGGAGTTAGAAGTCTTGATTTAAGTTCTGGATGGGCTTGCGTTGCGATGAAATATTTATTTTTTTGCAGTTCAATAAATTCAACTAGCCTTCCATTTGGAGACATTCCTGAAAAAATTAAACCATTTTTTTGCAAAATTTCGTGATAAGCAGGATTCACTTCATAGCGATGTCTATGCCTTTCAAATATAACATTTGATTTGTAAAGCTTAGATACTTTTGAACCTTTCTTTAATAAAGCTTTATAAGAACCAAGTCGCATAGTTCCTCCCTTGTTTTCAATGTTCTTCTGTTCTGGAAGAATGTCAATGACTGGATGGGGGGTTTTTTTATCGGCTTCAGTTGTGTTTGCACTTTCTAAGCCACAGACATTCCTTGCAAATTCGACAACAGCAAGCTGTAAACCATAACATAATCCTAGGTAAGGTATATTGTGCTCTCTTGCATATTTTATTACTTCTATTTTTCCTTCTACTCCCCTGCTTCCAAAACCACCTGGAATGATTACACCATTTACATTTTTAAAGATATTCTCAAGGTTTACTTTACCTTGTTCAACATCTGTTGTTTCTATCCATAAAACCTTTATTTTTGCACCTAAATGTGCTCCTGCGTGTCCCAACGCTTCTTCAATACTAATGTATGAATCAGCTAATTCAGTGTATTTTCCACATATAGCAATTGTTAGTTCTCTCTTAGGATTTTTAATATTATTTACAAGACCTTTCCACATATTAAGGTCTTTTGAAACTTTAATATCTAATTTTCTTGAAATTACTTTCCTAAGGTTTTCTTCTTCAAAGATTAAAGGAAGCTCATACACACTTTCAAGATTCGGATCTGAAATTATGGCATCTATGTCTACATTACATAGCCAATGTATTTTTAGTTTTGTTTTTTCACCTAGAAGTTCTTTTGCTCTTCCAATAATTATATCTGGAAATATTCCTCTTTCACGCAGAAAAAAAATGCTTTGCTGTATGGGTTTTGTTTTTTGTTGTCCTAATGTATCAATTGCTGGAACCAAACCAAGATGCACAAAAAGGATGTTTTTCCTTCCAACTTCTGCTTCCAACTCTCTAACAGCTTCAAGAAACCATAGGTTTTCTAAATCACCGACTGTTCCACCGATTTCAATTAACATTATATCGGCGTCTTCTTTTTTAGCAATCGTTTTCCATCTTTGTCTTATTTCTCCAGTAACATGTGGAATTACTTGTACTGTTTTACCGAGAAAATCTCCCCTTCTTTCTTTTTCAACAAGTGATTGAAATATTTTACCTGATGTAAGATTCCATTCGAATTTACAATCAATATTCATGAACCTTTCGTAATGACCAAAATCTAGATCTACCTCTCCACCATCATTTAGAACAAAGACTTCTCCATGTTCAACAGGATTCATCGTCCCAGGATCAACATTAAGGTAGCCGTCGCATTTGACAGGAATAACTTTGTATTTATCAGCTAATAACCTTCCGATAGAAGCAGATACCACACCCTTACCAAGACCGCTTAGAACACCACCTGTTACTACAATCCATTTTACTTTATGAAGGTGCATCATTTACAAAACAACAATGATTATTTAAATTTTACGAAAGATATTGGAAATAAACAAGCTTTTTACCTTTTTTAAAAACAAAAGCTTTTTATTTAACCTAGTTCAAGCCAGAATGAAATGGGATTTTTAAGGAAGGTTTGGAAGTTTATATGGGAAGATGATAGTGCTTTAAGCTGGATTGTTAATGTTATATTAGCATTTGTTATAGTTAAATTTTTGATATATCCTGGATTAGGATTAGTTTTACATACAACCCACCCAGTTGTTGCTGTCGTTTCTGGAAGTATGGATCATGGATTAAACAAGGGAGAGATTTGCGGGATAACACCTGAAGATTATCAGGGAAGCTTAACTGATTATTGGATAGCATGCGGAGCTTATTATGATAAAATTGGAATAACAAAAGAGATGTTTAATGAATATAGATTTAAAAACGGATTTAATAAAGGAGATATAATGGTGTTAAAGGGAGTTAAAATAGAGAATGTAAAAGTAGGAGATGTTATTGTATTTGATGGAAGAAGTTCAAGTGATCCTATAATTCATAGGGTGATTAAGGTATATGAAGTAGATGGGAAAAAGTATGCACAGACAAAAGGAGATCATAATTCAGATAGTTCTCCTTTATTGGGAGAAGATAAGATAAGCCAAGAGAAATTAGTGGGAATTGCAGTAGCTAGAATACCTTTGCTTGGATGGGTTAAGATAGGATTTGTTGAGATTATAAATGGTTTTAGGGGGAGGAATTAAAATGCAGTTTTGTCCGAAATGTGGGAGTGTATTATTACCGAAAGATGAGGGAAAGAAAGCAAGATTACAATGTCATAATTGCGGATACAAAAGTAGAGAAAAGAAAAGCATGGTGTTAAGGGAAAAAGTGGAGTTAACAAAAGCTGAAAAAATCCAGGTAATAAGCCAAAAAGTTGAGACTTTACCGAAAGTTAAAGCTGATTGTAAAAAATGTGGAAATAAAAAAGCATATTATTGGCTTATGCAGACGAGAGCAAGTGATGAAGCTGAAACTAAGTTTTATGAATGTACTAAATGTGGCTTTAGATGGAGAGATTACGATTGATATTTTATATTAATTAAATCTTTATATCTTTCTTTATCATATTATTTTTATGGAATTTCAGAAACAAGGATTTAAAGAGAAGAAGATTAATAAAATAAATGAAAAAGATTTCAGAGTAAATATTTCTGGGTTTGTTATTAATAAATTTAAAAATGGATTTGTTTTGGATGATGGAACAGGGCAGATTATTGTTATTTCTGATGAAAATGTTAAGGAAAATGATTATTTAAGTGTTATTGGGATTGTCGATAAAACTAAAGAGATAAGGGCTGAGATTGTTATTGATTTTAATAATATAAATAAGAAGTTACATAGGAAAATAATTAAGATGATGGAAGGATAGTTTTATATATTTTTTGTCTTATTTATTAAGATTTATTATGGCTAAGATAAAAGAAATGATAAAAGGTTTGTTACCGAAAAAGAATTTTAATGCAATTATTGAAGGGACTGAATATGCTGATTGGAGATCTTTGAAGTTTAAGATAACCTATATTGAAGTTCCTGAAAATACAGGTGTAATAAATGATAACAC
Source organism: Candidatus Nanoarchaeia archaeon (assembly GCA_035288965.1). Taxonomy (GTDB): domain Archaea; phylum Nanobdellota; class Nanobdellia; order SCGC-AAA011-G17; family JAGVZF01; genus DATDYQ01. The sequence goes on along the minus strand of DATDYQ010000043.1, from coordinate 3,420 downwards.
TTATAAATATTTATTCTATGGAAAAACAGAAAATTTTCATGATGTTAAAAAAGAAGAAAATAGAAATTCATTAGAAACAAAAGTAGGATCTTTTGCATTTTGCCAAGGTGTTCCAGCTATTCTTGGAAGGCCAAGATCGCTTATTATGAGAGATGGTAGAGTTTTTATAGATAGTGATATGATGGCTAGAGAGGATTATTTAAAAGCTATTGAAGATGTATTGGAAGACGCTAAAGAATTTTTTGAAAGTAAAGAAGCTGCTAAAGTTTATAAAAAAAGCTTGAAACATCCTTTTTCTTTAAGACTTGTTGCTCCATATGCAGGGAATTTTCGCAGAGATTAACATTTTGGAATAGATAGGTTTTTATATTTTTTTGTAAATCTATTAAAATATGGAACAAGAAACATTTAATGCAATTATTGAAGGAGAGTATAGTTATAAAGATAGAAAAGCACCATTTAAGTATACAATATTACCAGAAATTTCTGGAGATATAGCAAGAATAAATATACCTGAAAAATATTTACTTTATGGGAAAACAAATTTTAAAACTTTGGATAAAATAACCGAAAAAAATTTGAGAGATAAAGAACTTAGCATGTCTTTTTTAGAATGGTGTGATAATGATATTATTTTATATCGTGAAAATGGTGAGTATGAAATGTTACAATTAATTGAAAAAGCAGCGAAAATGATACCTCAAGAAGAGATAGATAGAATAATATTTACTAGAGATGGAAGAATTTTTGTCAGAGATTTTTGCTTATCTGATCATGATTATTTAAATAATATACATTTTATGTTAGAGAAAATAGGAAAGATGTTTAATGATAAAGATATTGATACAGCTTATAAAGAACTTAGAAGTTTAATGAAATTATAAAAAGTTTTATATAGTAGTCTTTATTAAAAAGTTTATGGCTGTTGAAGCAAGCATTTCAATTATTCCCCCATTAATAATGGGAGTGGTAATTGGATTAATTGAGTTATTTTTTGTTCATGCTGATGAAAACTTTAGAGGAAGTCATTGGTTAGGACATGGATTACATGCTTTGATATTTGCAATAATATTTACATTTATTGTCTTCAATATTGATTATGTATTATCCTTAATAAAGTTAAACTTACAATATGCTGGAATTTTAGTGAGATTAATTGTTGGAATAATAGCTTATATTAAGATAGCTGGAAGTGCGGCTGGTGCTGGAAAAGCAGTAAGGGAAAAAGTTTGGCATACAGCAGTTATTGTTTTGTTGATAATATTTTCTAATTACATATGGATGATATTAGAACCAGCTTGTAATGCCTTATTAACAAGTAGTTTCTGTCAGTAAACAATAGTTATTTAAAGTTTTCCTACTTTCTTATTTTTTATGAAGTTAACACTAGCTGAACCTAAGTTTTTAAAAGAACCTATTAATGTAATTTCTGAATTGGTAAATGAAGTTAGATTTAAATTTGATAAGAATAAGATGGAATTAATTGCCATGGATCCTGCTAATGTTGCGATGATTATGTTTAAGTTATTGAGCAGCGCTTTTGTTGATTATGATGTTAAAGAAGATACTGAGATTGCTGTTAACTTAGATAGTTTAAAACAGATATTGAAAAGAGCTAAGCCTTCTGACACATTAGTAATTGAATTAGATAAAGAAAGGAATAGATTAAAAATACAATTGAAAGGTGAAAGTAATAGAACATTTAATCTTGGATTGATTGATATTGAAGATAGAGAGCAGAAAATACCTGAACTTGTTTTTAATGCTAAAATTGAGATGCCAACTATGATATTTGATGAGGCTGTAGAAGATATGGATGTTATTTCAGATTCAATAAGTTTAATGGCTGATGCTAAAAGATTTACAATACAAGCTGAGGGACATATAAGCGATGGAAAAGTTGAAGTGTTAAATGAAGAAGATGTTGCTATTAATTTAACTGGAACTAGCGTAAAAGCAAAATATAGCTCTGAATATTTGAAGAAGATAATAAAAGGAAGCAAGTTAGTTGATAAAGTTGTTATACAGTTTAGCAATGATTATCCTTTAAGAATTGATTATATATTAAAAGATAGATTACAATTAAGTACTATTTTAGCACCAAGAACTGAGAATGTATAAGAAAGAAAAAAATTTAGTTTTCATTACAGTTATAGTTGCTTGAATCAGGTTGAACTTGTAAAGTGTAGTTTTTTCCTTCATATGTTATTTGAAGTGTATCTTGTTTACGAGATACTGTTACATCTTTAACTTTTGTTTCAATGTTTTCTTTATTAATACATCTTTGTTCAAGTGATATTTGTTGCCTTTTTATACAAGGATTAGTATGATAAGCTAAATAACTTCCGCCCATCATAAATCCTAAAATTAAAGGCGCACCAAGTAAAATACCATATATATAATCAGATTGCGCATTGTTGCTCCAGCCCTTTCCCATGGCTTTTGCTCCGTTATTTTTTTGTTTCATTTTTATTACCTCTTATGTTTTAAGTCTACAGGACTTTATTAATTACTTAATAATAGTAATAATATATAGATATTTAAATTATAGCTCTCTAAAAATGGAGAGTTTGTAGAAAGTTTTATATACTAATCTTTTAACGCAATCTTATGGATACAAGTTTACTAGAAGATATAGGATTAAGTAAAGGAGAGATTAAAGTTTACTTAACATTATTAAACTTAGGAAATACCAAGGTGGGATATATAATTGAAAAATCTGGAATGGCAAGTTCAGCGGTACATAATGCAATAAATACTTTAATAGAAAAAGGATTAGTGTTTTATATCAAAAAAGGTAAGATTAAGTTTTATCAAGCTGCTTCACCAAATCAAATAGTAAACTTTATTGAAGAAAAAAAGAAAAAATTTCAAGAGATACTACCGCAATTATTGGAGAAACAGCAAATAAAAAAAGAAAGTCAAGAAGCTGAAATCTTTGAAGGAACGAAAGGCGTTTTGACTATGTTAAATATTTTAATAGAAGACACAAAAAAGGGAGACGAATATTGTTTTTTTGCTTCTTATCTTAATGAGAAAAATGAAGAAGTTCAACAATTTTTTAAAAAATATGATATAAAAAGAAAGGATAAAGGATTGATTATAAAAGGATTGGCCCCAAAAGAATTGAAACTTTTATTTATTGATAGAAAATCATTAAAGATGAAATATACTGAATTTCCAATTCCGCATGGTATAAGTATCTGTAAAAATAAGATTGCATTTATCTCTTGGGGCGAAAAACCTATTGGTTATTTAATTGAATCTGAACAAATATCACAAATGTTTAAAGAATTTTTTAATAATCTATGGAATAAGTACTAAATGTTTAATGAAAAGGTTTATAAATTTCTTTCTTTTTAAATAAATCATGAATAAAAGAGGCCAGGTGACAATATTCATATTATTAGGATTATTAAT
>DATDYQ010000042.1:0-4224 GCA_035288965.1 Candidatus Nanoarchaeia archaeon | reverse complement strand
CTAGCATTTTATAATAAAGTATGAAAAAATATTTAAATCTATATGTTATTAATTAAGAGTTATACCTTCTTTATATAATAAACTAATTATCTTAACTTGGGTTTTTAATGGGATTTTTTCATCAAAAGATATTTTTATAGGCTTTCCTTTTGCTTCTCTTATTAAAGATAAAGAATTATTTTTTAGTGATTCCGAAAAAAGAAATGTTGTTTTTTTATAATAAGTATCTAAATAACCACAGAATTGAGGTACAGGTAAACTATTTTGTGAATCTATTAATTCTGCAGTATAAAAATTTGAATCTATTGAAGGAACTGGTGGAATGTGTAAACCTGAGATTACTTCTATTTTAAGTTCAAGTGACATTTTTTAGAATTTAACTTCTAATCCATTTGCTCTAACTGATTTAATCTTAAATGTGGTTGGAGATTCGTATTCTCCTGTTAATTCGACTTTCTCGTTATCGCCATCATTTATTTCTGATTCAATTATAGCTTGTGCTTGAGCAACTTTAAATGGAATACCATTATTTTCATCTACATATGCTAAAACTGTATTATCATCTAATTTTAAAACTGTTGCTATACTTCCCCAAGATTTAGCATAACTTTCTCCTGTAGATAATGGATAACCTGAGATTTCAGTAGCTTCTGGAATCATTACGTAATTAGGTGGTGTTTTTATTGTTTCACCACATCCAATTAAACCAAGTAATTCTAAACCTGCTATTCCAAGGTTTATCGGTCTTGTGATTTTTTCTAACATTTTATATCTCCCTAAATTCTGCGTCAATTATTCCAGGATTACCATTACCATAAATTTGAGATGCTCTTTCCTCATCATATGCTAATTCATCTTTTATATATTTTATAAAAACATGTCTTGATGGGAATTTTGCAAATTGTTCTTCAGTTTTTCTCATATTGCCTTCAAGCATCCAACTAAGGATAGGTATCTTTCTTATAGCTTCAAATTTAGGAGTTAAATCATCTTTCATTGCAAACATAAGTTCTCCGAATGTAATTCCTATTTTATTCTTCATGTCACATGAAAATTCGAATTGTTCTCTTTTGGAAAATATTCTTCTATAAATTTCATTTACTGATTCTCTATCTTTAACGATATCTACTGGATTTGTGCCTCTTTCTAAAGACAATTGTTTAGCATTTGCAACAACGGCTTCATAAAATCTTGTTTCAATATCAACAGCCCTGCTAATCATGGTTGGAAGATCACCAAAAATATCTCTTGTTTCTTTACTAAGAACAAGGTTATCAATACCATTCTTGTTTTTCAATGTCGTTAATATCTTCATAAATTCTGGAGTTTTTTTTACTAAATCCATCCAATGTTTTTTTGGATTATCATATTTTTCTTGCTTACCGAAGAAAGTTTCTTCCCATTCCTTATAGGTTGTATAGAATGGTTTAGAATCTCTTTCTTGCAACCAAAATGCTCCTAGAATTTTTTCATCTTCTCTAGTAAAATCCTCTAATGAAGTAGCATATCTTGTTGGTAATCTAGATACAGATTGTTCTGTTTCTTGTACAATTCTTACTAAGTCGTTTGGCATTTTTTAGAATATTACTTCCAATCCATTTGCTCTAACTGATTTCATTTTGAATGTGGTTGGAGATTCATATTGTCCTGTTAATTCTATTTTCTCATTATCGCCATCATTCATTTCTGATTGAATTATAACTGTAGCATCTAAATATTTGTTACTTCCTGTACCGGAATTATAAGCGAATATTTTATTACCATTTATATCTAATATTGTTGCAATTCTTCCAATTGTACCATATCCTCTTGGATTTTGTTCTACGCTTAATGGAATGCCTGAAATTGTGGCATATATAGAAGTAACCTTAAAATCTGGTTTATCGGTAGGAATAACACTAGTTCTTTGTTCACAACCAACTAAAGGCAATGTAGTTAATGCAGTTGCTAATGTTAAAGCTTTCCCTAATCTTGAGTTTGTTATTCTTTCTAACATTTTATTCTCCTTCTTAATGTCTATTTATAGAAACTAATTCTCCTTTAATTGTTCCAGGCTTAATACTATATTTATATTCTCCGATATATCTTCTTCTTGTAACATCTTTTGTTTCAAATGTTATTGTATCTCCTTCTGCAATTGTTGGCACAAATCTGTTTACATATAATATAAGAGGATATGTTTCTTGTGAGGTATCTTCTGTTTTACTATGATTTTTATCTACAAAATTAATAACATCAACAGTCATTGGTACTGCATATATTGGATAAGATGAAATCTGTGTGGGTTGCTGTCTTTCTTTTACAACCCCGATTACTCTAAATTTATTATCAGAACATCCAATTAAACCAATTAATCCCAAACTAGCTATTCCAAGTTTTATTGGTCTTGTAAGTTTTTCTAACATTTTTATCCTTCTTTCTTTTGTTCAGTTATAAATTCTTTTAATCTTGTTTCTAATGTCTCTAAATTCGTCCTAATTCGCCTAACATCAGATGCTTTTGAAAGTAATTCTCCTCCGATATACATAAATAAACCATTTCTTATATCGGCAGGATTTTTATTAATTATACCAGTCATTGCATCCACTATCCCAGTATATTTTAAAATTGCTGTACCCACATCATAAACAAGAAGCCTGATAATTGAATAATCTTTTTTTGCCATTTTATATCTTCTCTAACTTTGCCCAGTTAGAAGCAAACATGCTATCAAATGCTGTTGAGAAGAAAGGTGATTTTACCCATATTCCAACATCATAGCTTTCATGTATTTCTTTATCGTCATTTATCATAAATGTCATTTCTTTGCCATCAACTAAGATGAATCTAGCGTTGATGTCATTTACTTTTCTTACATCTGCAAATTCTGTAAATTGCTTTGCTATTTTCATATTATCATTGTTAATTGTAGCTGCTATCTTAACTTTAACTCCTTTTGATGCTAATTTCTTTAATGTAGTTCCAAGCTGCTCATATTTTCTTTTTAATCCTTCTGCACTTGTTACTATAAAAATTGAAGATTTAGCATTTCCAAGCATTGATTCAACATGATCATAGATGTTGTTTCTTCCCCTTATACTTCCACAGATTGTTGTTGGATCAATATGATTAATTCCATTTTTGTATAATAAAGATAATTCTTTGAAGAATTCTGTTGATTCAACTTTGTCTAGACTTGTAACTTTGTATTCTGCATCTGTTAAAAGAGATTTTTTTACTCTTTTCATTATTTCATCTGGCTGGACTGCAATATATCTTATTGGCTTTCCAAGCTTCATTATAACAAAGCCACGTTTTTCTAAACTTTCTAAAACATCGTAGCTTCTTGATCTAGGAACATCAGAAATATCAGATAATTCACCTGCTGTAGCTATACCTTTGCTAAGCAAAGCTGTCCAAATTTTAACTTCATAAATATTTAAATCGAATGCTGACCTTAACCTTTTCAGGAAATCATTGTTTACTATCATTTTTTTCTCCTTTGTACCCACTTTATAGGAATAATAATGGTGAGAAGGGGTATATAAAGCTTTCGGTTTGCGTTACTAAAGAGTGGTAAATAAGCAAAGATTTATAAATTCTTTATTTATTTTATTAATCGATGATAAATGCCTGAAGAAAACGTAACTATTAATAGGAAAGAAATTGTAAGAAGAAATTTAGCTATTAACAGAGGTACAATAGATACATTCTTAAGTTTAGTTTTATGTGCCAGTGCTTTTGTAGAATATAAAAATAGTGGTTTAGATTTTGGTAGTGGTGGTTATTCATTAGGGGCGATATCTTTAGCATATAGTGCTTATCAAAATTTAAAATATAAAAGTACAAGCGAGAATGCATTCTTATTAACTGGTCTGGGCTTAACTGCTGCAGGAATTGAAAATATAGTTCGATCTTTTTCTGGTCAAGAACATAAAGCAGACATGATAGTTGGAACTCTTAACCTTGTGGGTGCAGGAGCGATATTTGTGCATTATCTGTTTAGAAGAGATAAACAATTAAAAATAGAATAGTTTATATTGCTTAAAATTATAATGGGGGTTAAAAATATGAAAATAAATAAAACTGTAAGAAATGCTGCATTAAGTGGATTAGCTGCAACATTAGCAGCTGCATTAAGTTTAACAACTTTATCAGGATGTTTAAATAAACCAATAGAAGTATCAGTAAGATTTGAACAGCAAAGAAGACTTAAAGGAAATGCTCCACATGAGTACAAAATAA
>DATDYQ010000041.1:0-4116 GCA_035288965.1 Candidatus Nanoarchaeia archaeon | reverse complement strand
TTTAAATGAATCATCTTTATATTTCATATCAATTAATGTATATCCTTGAGGAACAAAGTTTTGATCAAACTCTTCTTCAACAATTACAAATTTGTTTCCTCTAGTTACTTGCTCTAACACTTCAGCTGAAGGTGTTCTTCTTACTATTACAGTTTTTCTTACCTTCTGTTCTAGATTCATTTTTTAGCTCCTAAAAACGCTTTTACTTCGTTATAATCTGTAACACTATCTCTATATTTCAATCTAATTTCATCAAATACAGCTGTGTCTACACCCTGAATGTTTTTTATAAGATGATCATAGACTTCAAAGGTATTTTCCAATCCCCAGTCTTTAACTCTTTGATGTGCATAAGAAATATCTCTGCAAGATAGTTTATCATTAATATCAACTAATTTTTTTACATCAAATTCGTTAGGCAGATAAAGTCTCCATATAGCCTCTTGCTCTTCTTTGCTTGGCATTCCAAAAAATAATCTATGCACAAATCTATCAGTAAAAGCATCCCCTATTCTATCTGGTCTGTTTACAGTTCCGATAACATAAACACCTTCTATGGGTTTGCTTAATTTTGACTGTAATAATCCAGTCCATCCGCCTTTATGAGATATTAATCCTTTTCTTTCAACTAAAGAATCCATTTCATCAAATAGTAATATACAAGGAGCTAGCTGCTTTGCTCTTTCAAAATATTTATCCAGTATTTTTTCAGTCTCTCCAACCCATTTATCTTCTGGAGCAGACCCACTTATCATAATTAAGTTAAATCCATATTCTCCAGCCATAGCTTCAGCAAAATCTGTTTTTCCTGTTCCCTTAGGTCCATAGAATAAAATATTGCTCCCATCGCTGTTTGCAACTATTCTTTTTAAAACTTCTTTATGTCCTTCATATCCGCCCATATCCTTGAATTTTTTATTAGGCTCTTTAAATGGCATATCTTTTAATGCGCTTGGCTTTGTTTTTGTCAAAGCATATTCTAAATCTTTATATTCTACTTTGTTTCTTTTATCTCTCTTAGCGCTTGTGAATGCAGCATTTAATATACAAACTAAATCAGCTCCAGTATATCCAAATGTTACCTTAGCAACTTCTTCCAAGTCTTTTTCATTTACTTCAAACTTATGCCCGCCTTCTTTCTTATTTTTTTCATTTTTTCCTATGGCATGTATTTTTAATATTGCTAATCTTCCATCTTTGTCCGGAGGCATAAAATAAACTTCTTTTGAAAATCTCTTTCCTCTTCTCAAAGCATTATCTATTTTATTTGGTCTGTTAGTAGTCCCAAAAATATACATCTTACTATTTTTATCTAATCCATCCATTTCATCAAGTAATTGATTCAATGTTTGTGATTGTGCAGGATCAACAACATCATCTCTGCTGGAGAATTTATCAATTTCATTTATCATTAATATCAAAGGTGTTGTTTGAGCTTGATCTCTTAATTGCTGAAACGCATTTGCTATATGTTGAGCATTAAAAATATTTTTTCCATCATATATTGGGAAATTTAATTCATGTGCAATATATTGTAATATCAAAGTTTTTCCACATCCCGCAGGTCCAGAAAATATATAATTTCTATCTCCCATTTCATCTCCAAAATCATCCATGTTCCTTAAAGTTACCAATATATCTTCCAAGTCTCTTACAAGTTTTGGATGTATGTAAACATCATCTTTTGTTATATTTTTAATAAATGTAGGTGCAATTTTACCATTTCCTTCTTTCATTTTATCTTTAATTTGCATTTTTCTCTCCTGATACTAAAAACTCACAATTGTGAGTTGTGCCTCTCGGCGACACATATCTTTTTATTCCACAATCTACAGGACAAAGTCCTTTTTTTTCTATACCGTAAGCACTTTCCAACGCAGTACAATTATTTTCATGAACTAATGGAGAATCAACCAATCCATTTGTTTTTATTCTTTGTAATAATAAATAACCTCTTAATCTGTCTATTTGATCTTGTCTTAACAATTCAACATCCTTTCCTTTCCCTTCAGGAAAAACAAGATTAACTCTTATCGGTATTTCTAGCTCTTTTACAACCAAATCAACTATATTTGGAACATCATCATAATTAACTTGATAAACTGCTGTTGAAATTAATGTTTGATATCTTTCAGTTAATCTTCTTGTATTCCTAATTACAGCGTCAAACAAATTTCTGTTAGTTATTCTCTTAAACAATTCAGGATTTGAAGCATGTAAGCTTACTTGCATTGTTGCTCCTTCTCTTACTCTATCTTCTAATTCAAGCAATCCTTTAGGAATAATAGCAGCATCTGTAGCGATATGAACTTTCCTATCCCTTTTTCTGATTCCATTTATTATATCTAAAATTCCACTATGTAAGAAAGGTTCACCACCCCCAATATTGACAGTTTCAGAATATTTTGATTCATCAACAATCTTTAAAACTTGTTCAGTAGATAACATAGATCCGTCTAGATCTTGATAGCAAAATTCGCAATCTTGGTTGCATTTTCCATAAATATCTATTGTTAGGTTATTCATTCAACTCCCTTCCATTAGTAATTACTCTTTGATGATGATAATTCTCCATTTATAAAGCTTTCTATGAACAACCACTTAAAAATAATAACAAAATTATAGATAATTTTAATTCCCCTTATTTTATATTTACAGTAATATTAACGAAAAACCAAAGCACTAAAGGAATTACAATCCATCCAACTAAAGTTCTTATAGGTGTTACAGAAAAAAATCCTGTGATAAATCCTAGACCTATAGCTATTAACATTAAATAGTTAACATTCGTTATCATTTCAAAAAAGCTTACCATAATATTTTATATAAAAGAAAGTTTCTTAAATCTAACTTTAACCACTATAAAAAGATAACAAACCGAAAGCTTTAAATAGAAGTTCAACCCACTATAAAGTAGTAAAATGAAAGGGGCAATAATAATCACATTGTTAATCTTGGCATTAATGTCAGGATTCATTATAAGAGATGTTTTACTAGATTATACAGTAACAACTAATGAATTCCCTTATATGACAGTGATTAACCCCTTGAATACTGAAAAGATTTCTCCTCAAGATTTTATTCAAGAAAATCAAATTCAATTATATGACGATAAAATAGTAATTAATGTTCCTGATGCTCAAATCTCAGAATTTGCAAACACAAATTCAATGGATCCTGAGCTTGATGATGGAGCAAATGGTATAGAAGTTCCAATAGATTGTTCAGATGTAAGAAAAGGAGATATTATTGTTTATGAACCTTCATGGACAGATAATTTAGTTGTTCATCGTGTTGTTAATATTGATTCAGATGAAAACGGAATTTACTTCACATTAAGAGGAGATAATTCACAAATTCAAGATCCTGGAAAAGTTAGATGCGATCAGATTAAATCACTAGTGATAGGAGTATTATACTAAAATGAAAGAAATAATCTGTCAAGGTTGTGGAGCAATCTACACAATAAATAGTGAACAAATTCCAGCAACAGTGCAATGTTACTGTCAGGAAACAAAGTTCAAAATTAAAGCATAGTCACCTCTTTTCCCCAGAGGAAGGCTGTTTTCACCTCCGTGTTTACGGCTTTCCTCCAGGGTTTTTTATAATAATAAAATATCCATATTTTTATATACTATTTATATTTTTTTTATTTATGAAAGAAATTGAAGTTAAAATATTAAATGTAAATGAAAAAGAAATAATTACTAAATTAAAAAAGTTAGGAGCAAAAAAAGTTTTTGAAGGCAAGATTATTGCTTTGTATTTTGATTTTAAAAATAATGAGTTATCCAAAGAAGGCAAATTAATAAGGTTAAGAACAAAAGGAAAGATGGCAGAATTAACTTTTAAAAAAAAGATAAGTAAAAAAGAAGCTAAAATTGTTGATGAATATGAGATAGTGACAAATGATTTTGCAAATATGAAACAGATATTAAATCAACTTGGTTTAAAAGAAAAAGTTAAACAGATAAAATACAGAACTTCATTCAATCTAGACAATGTCCATTTTGAACTTGATAAATTTGATAACATTCCATTATTTTTGGAAATTGAAGCTCCAAATATTGAAAAACTTAAAAAATATATTAAAATATTAGGTTTCTCAATGAAAGA
>DATDYQ010000040.1:0-4087 GCA_035288965.1 Candidatus Nanoarchaeia archaeon | reverse complement strand
ATTATATCAATATTGTACTTATTCTGTATTATTTCTTTAGAAGAAGCTAATTCACTTTGTCTTGTATCATTGCTTGTTTCAAGAATACTATAGATAATTTCAACTAAATCATTGCAACATGGTTTAGATGCTTTTATAGATGGAATCTCTTCTACTAAATTTGTCAGATTACCAAATTTGAAAACTACTACAGGTGTTCCGCATACTATAGATTCCAATGGGATCTGGGAAAATGATTCTGGAACTTTTGTAGGCACAATAGTGACATCTGCTATAGAATAATAATCTTTCATGTATTGTGTTGGGATCCAGGGAATTTTTTCTATTTCTTGTTGTATTGCTGCATCTTCTGATGTTGCAATTATGAGTAAATTAGGATACTTTTTTATCATTAATTCATATAATTCTGGTAATAACTCTTCGCCTTTTCCTGCCTTATACCTGTTAGGGAAAAACAAAATAGGATATGACGTTGAAATTCTTTCAGCTAAGGCTGAATAAAAGCCTGATATAGATTTGAGTCCTTCTTCTTTTGTTTTTGGAAAAAAAGTACAAAAATCTATACCACGCGGTATAGTTACAATTCTATCCTTCAAACTTGTCCACCATCCTAAGTTGGATAGAGTCAAAGATGCAAAATGAGATGGTGAAATTATCGCTGACCAATTACTTCCTAATGCTTTATCTAAATGACTCCCTGAATCAACTGTTGCAAATATAACATCATGAAGATGATAAACTAGTATTGTTTCAAAATCATTTAAATATGGCATTGTGAATGAGCAAAAATGAACATTAAGAACATCACAAGATGAAGCTTCTTCTAAAATCTGTCGTGCTATACCATATTTTTCTAGTTTTTTGAATCTTACTCCTTCATATAAAAACTCTGATGAAGTATGTCTTATTGATCTACTTAATATAGTGACTTGTTCTACTTCATTAAATTTCTTTAAAGAATTAGCAAGGGAAGTTATTGTTCTAGCCTTTCCACCATACTGAAGGGGAAATATTTCTGGTTCATCATCTATAAAACTTATTTTCATTTTATCTCATTAACCTCTAGTACTCTTTGATAGAATTCATTTTCTATATCCTCACCGCTTGATTTTCCTTCTGAAGCAATTTTTCTTGCATCTTCCTTAATAATGGCCAACATTTGAGTCCTATTAATATCATCAAATTGTGAACGGTAAATTGATATCAAGTCAGCTATATAATCTACGAAATCTCTTATTAGAATATAATTTGCCTGGAAATTTGCCTGTGTTTTAAGTTCATCCATTTTTTTAGAAAATGCTAATTGATTCCTTGAATAAGGCATATCTTCATAAAGAACCAGTTTGATATTTTTATTCTCTTGCTTAATTTTTTTAGCAACATTATATGAAAGAACATGATCAATATGATTTTGCACTGATAAAGGTGCTACAAGCGTTGAATAATTATCCATACCAAGCTCTTCGGTTATCGCTCCATAAAGATAGTCCTCTAAAGTTTTATCACTTTCTTCTAATTGCTCAAATGGGCTTAAATGACTTCTTTTTAAAGCCAGGGGTAATTTAAACGATTTAAATGATAGCCCAAGATATTGCTTTATTGCGATAAACGATTCTTGAAGGCGTAAAGATTCATATTCTTCTTCACTTATCGAAACCAGCTCTCTCCATGGGAAGGTTGATAAAGGACTTCTAGAAAATAAATTTATTACTTTTATGCTAGCGCCTTTTTTTAAACTGGTTAATACATAACCACCACAGGAAAGTGCAATATCATCTGGGTGTGGCTCTAGTATCAATATTTTTTCCCCATCTTCTCCCTTTTCTATTTTTCTTTTTTCAATAAGAATACCTTCATCAAGCAAAACTTTTTTATGAAGAGGATAATCAATCTCTATTTTTGTTGCAAAATCAAGATAGACATATTTATCTAAAAAAAGAATCTGTGAATCATTGATTCTGAAATGCGGTAAATGGATAAATTCATTCATTTTTCAGTTTGTATAAAACAGTTTGAACAATTTGTCTTGCTAAATCTTGATTAATTTTTATAGTATTAAAAATGGAGTATCTTTTTCTTCTTATTTTGCTTGCCCTTAACAATAAATCAGTAATGATATCTTCATTTAGTGGTATGTTTATTAATACATCATGAAGGTTAATTTTCTTAGCAATTTCATAAACAAATTTATTACCTTGCCCTTGTAATTCTGAACAAAGCAATATGCCCAGCAAGACTGCTTCACCATGTAAGACTTTTCTGCGATAAACTTTACATTCTTCTAGAGCTCTTGCAAACATGTGTTCTGAACCACTTTCTGGTCTTCCTGATCCATAAATGTTAGTTAAATATCCAGAAAGAAGAAGCAGTGTAGCTAACTTTTCTAATGATTCACTATTTTTTTCAAATATTATTGGATAATTTTTTTTAATATAATACAATAAAGATTTTGCTAAATTTGCAATAATAAGATTGTCCTTTTCTTTTTTGTGTTTTACAGCTAGCTCCCAATCAAATAGTGCTGTAAATATAGATAAAACATCAGATAACCCTATTAAAGAATATCTTTCAAATGTACATTCAATTAATTTGAAATCTATAATTACTTTATCAGGAACTTTTGAACTTATTGTTTTTATTTTTCCTTTATCTACTATTACAGATTTATTTGTAGCAAATACATTAGAAGACAGTATAGTAGGAACCGCTATTAATTTCTTTCCTTTCATAAATGATACTACTTTAGCAAAGTCTATAGTTGTGCCTGAGCCGAAACCTATAATAACATCAAAATTATCTATTATATCAGACATGACAATATTGTTTATTTCTGCGAGATTATTACTTTTTACTAGATATTTTGTATAATCTAAATATTTAAGACTGGACTTAAACAGACTATAAGGTGTTTTGCTTGTTATTAAGAAAACCTTAGAGCCACTTAACTTTTTTATTTCACGATCAAAAGCTCCAACTTCAAGGATTAGTTCAGAGTTAAAGTTTGCTATCATTTTAAACAGATAAATATTATAATTCTAAATAACTTATATTTCTTATATTTTTATGAGATTTAATATAATCCTGTAACTTAATGATGTTTTTATATTCAATTATGCGTCTTTCATTCAAGCTAGAATTACAATTTTGGTCATATTCTCCAGGGTGTGTTATTAATTCATAGCTTTTATTATCTTTCATGTTTTTAAAAAAGCCTATTATTTCATTAATATCAAAGTTTATTGGCATAAAAGCTGGATAACTTGTTTGCTTTACCCTTGCTTTAATTCCATGGTTTCTAACTGGTAAATTGTATTCTTCTACGGCTTTATTAACCTTCATGATAACTTCTTTAGAATTTATTAATTTATGAACATCAAAATGGCTTGGTGGAAATTTGAAAATAGAAATAAATTTTTGATATTGGTCTTTTATTTTCATCTCTATCTGCTCCTCTATGTTAAATTCCAGATGCAAACCAATGCTAACTATTTTATACATTCCGATTAATCTCTTAAGATGATCATTTTGTTCTTTTGTAATTCTGTTCACCATAACTGTTGTAGATTTTATGAAGCCATTTTCTAGAAGTTCCAGTATCTTTTCATTAAAAACCTTACTCATTCCAAAATCATCCGCATTAATAATAAGCTTTTTCATGTGGCAACTCCTGATTAATTTTTGATTTATAATTATTTCTACTTATAGCTCTATTAAATATTAATCTTTTCATACTTTTTCATTCTTTCTCCTTCTTATAAAAATTCAATAATAAAGGAATAATTCCCTTTTCCCTAAACTCATTTAATCTATTGAATAATTCTTCAAAACTTCTGTAATATTCCATGCTATACCCAATTAAATTATCTCTTTCATTAAGATCAATAAATAATTCCCTTATTTACCTTTTTAATCTTATTATAGCCTTTGAATATCATAATATGAATCCGTCCACAAACCTTTATATATAACCTATAAGTTATAATAGTATAACATGAAAGTTATAACAACATTGAACATTAAAATTATGGAAGAAATAACCAAAGACCTGACTAGGAAATGGAGTATCAATAAGCTTTCAAAAAAGATA
>DATDYQ010000039.1:0-10003 GCA_035288965.1 Candidatus Nanoarchaeia archaeon | reverse complement strand
AATACATCCTGGATCTCCGACTAGCAAAACATGGATATCTCCCCTAGTTTTAGTTCCATCCTCTTTAAATTTTCTTACCCCACCAAATAATTGCAATACTAATGCTTCTTTTACATCTTCATGTCCATAAATAGAAGGTGCCATTGACTGAATCCATTTTTCGTAAATCAAAGGATCCTTTGCTAATTGTTTTATCTCATCTACATCTTCTTTCTTTAAATCAAGTTCTTCAAAAGCTTCTTCTATTGGTTCAATATAATTGCATTCAATCATTAAATCATATCTTATTAGTTGTCCACCACCAGGAGCGATTATCGGAACTTCTCTTAGTATTCCCATTATTCTTACTTTAGTTCCAGGTGTTGTTTTCTTTTCCATTCTTGGTTCAACTAAATCTTCTTTTAAGAAAACAGCAATTCTTTTTGCTTGTTCTCCACCTTCCAAGTTTTCAGGACTTTCTTCTATTATAATTCTTTGAGCATCAACTAATTCCTTGCTTAATAATCTAAATTTTCCCCTTCTTCCGCAAGAACATCTAGAAGGCTCTTTAAATTTGCTATCAATTTGTAATATTGTTAATGTATTACCACAACTAGGACATTCAAACTTTGCACTTGTAACTTGCGGTCTTACATCGCTTGTCTGTCTTACAATTCCATCAACAACAACAAATTTATTCAAATGATTACTTCTAATATTTTTAATATGAACACCTTGAGAATCTGGAATATTGGTAAATCTAACTCTGTTTAAAAAACCACTTTCACTAACCCCAAGCTCAGGCATATCAATTTGCGAAAGTGCAACCTCCGCTGCTTTAATTGTTTCTTCAGGATCATCTAGAACATCTTCACTAAGCTCAGGACTAAACTCACTTAATTCTTTAAAATCAATCAATAAAGATTTAGCTCCTTTACTAACTAATTCATACAATTTCTTTTCATAAATTTTTTCTACAAATTCCTTAAATAGTTCTATCTGCTTTGCAGCTTCCATTGGTCACCTTTTGTGTTATCAGAAACTATTTACTCTTTGAATTTAACTTCTTTAATCTAATTATTAATCCATCTACAGCTTCTCTTAATTTAGCTTCACTTCTTGTCCCAGTACAAACAATCTTTCCATTACTAAACAATAAAAATGTTGCTCTTGTCCCTGGTAATTTATATACCAATCCTGGAAATTGTTCTGGTTCATATTCTGTATTTTCTAGTCTCATGGCTAAATCATTTAAATTTAAATCTATTCCTATAGCTCCACTTGCTACCATATTTTGAACCTTTATTACAGGAACTATCTTGATTTTTATTCCAATCTTCTCTATATTCTTAATTATCATTTGTACACTTTCTTTTACCTTAGACATGCTCTTAGCCCCAGTGCATACTATTTTTCCTGAGCTGAATATTAAAGCACTTGTTTTTGGCTCTCTAATTCTCATAACTAATCCTGGAAATTGCTCAGGATTATACTCTGTATTTGGCAAAGCTTCAGCTAGCTTAATTAATGGTATATCGTGCTCCAAGGCCGTAGAAGCTACAATATTCTGGATTTTAATTTCTTTCTTAAACTTCTCTTTCTTAGCCATAAGTAATCATTCCCCCTCTCTTTTTTTACCCTTTGTTTATAAACCAATATAGAAAAGTATTTAAAGCTATTTATAAAGGAATACTTATTTTATAGTCGTTAAATGCTCTATTTCACAATATTAAATCCAATATTAAACTCGTGATCTCTTACTTTAAATTTATCTATATTTCTAAACACTTCATCACTATTAAACTCTAAAGTTTTAGCTCCAGCTCTTGCTTTAATTTCTTTTTCCTGTTTACTTAGATCATATTTACTTGTAATATTCAATTCAATCTTATCTTCTTTCCTTAATCCACTTTTCTTTCTCAAATTTTGTATCCTTCTTATTACTTCTCTTGAATACCCTTCAATTTCCAACTCTTTATCGGTTTCAAAATCCAAACAAAGCTTTCCATAATCAAATTCTATATCAAAATGCTTTAATTTCTTTTCTATAACAACTTCCTTAACATTCAATTGATTTTTAATTATATCAACAAATCCAGACATCAAATTACTATCTTTATCATCATTTAATGCAATAAACAATCTTCTTAATGGCCATCTAACATTAACTTGATTTTTTTCCCTTAAAGCCAATCCGGCCTGCATTACTTTCTCAGCTATCTTCATTCCATCTTCTAATGTATTGCTAATAGCATCTTTATCAAACTCAGGCCAATTCATTAAAAATATACTTTCAGCTTTCTCATGTTTTCTGAAATGTTTTTGATATAACTCTTCTGCTAAAAATGGAACAAAAGGAGACATTAATTTTAATAAATTTAAATTAACTTCATATAACGTTTTTATTGCCCCTTCTTTATTCTCTCCATCTTCTTGCTGTACTCTATCTCTTATCAATTGTATATAACCTTTAGATAATGTATTCGTAAAGAATTCTTCTAAATCTCTTGTAACAACTTGTGGTTTTAACCCTTCTAAATTTTCAGTCTCATCTCTTATCAATCTATTTAGTTTTGATAATATCCACCTATCTTCATTTTCTAATGTTGCATCTTTGCTTAATTTATTATTTCCAAGAGCTTGTTCTAAATAAGTATTCAGGTTAATTAACATGTTTAATGTAACTTTAGCTTCATTAGCTATCGTATATCCAAAATTCATATTTAATGACGGATTAACCTTTGTATAAATCCATCTCATTACATCTGCTCCCATTTTGTCTACAGCTTCATCAAACCATATTGCATTTCCCCAACTTTTATGCATCGGTCTTCCAAGTTCATCATGAACTTTTTCATAACTTAAAACATTTAGATAAGGAGTTCTGTTTTCTAAAGTTACAGCCATGAATAACATAGAATAAAACCATAATCTTACTTGTTCTCTCATTTCGGAAACTAATTCGGCTGGAAACCATTTTTTCCAATATTCATTATCATCTAAATAATGTAATGTTGAAAATGGAACAATTCCGGCATCAAGCCAGCAATCTCCAACTTCTTTTATTCTCGTAGCTTCCTTTTTACATTGATCACATTTTATTTTAACATTATCAATCCAAGGTCTATGTAATTCTTTTAATTGATCTAATCCAGATATTGCTTTTTTCTCTAATTCTTTTTTAGTAGAAATAAAAGTTTCATGATTATTTTCACACACCCAAACAGGCATTGGCAATCCCCAATATCTTTTTCTAGATATACACCAATCTCCCATATTATCAAGCCAGTCCTGCATTAACTTCCCAATATGTTCAGGATACCAAGTAACATTATTAGCAGCTCTTTTCATTAAAGGTCTTATTTCATCACAAGAAATAAACCATTCATTTACTAATCTAAAAACAATTTCTGTCCCACATCTCCAGCAAACAGGGTATCTATGTTTATAATCTTCAACTTTAAACAAAAATCCTTTCTTATCTAAATCATTTATTATCTCGTTTGCTATTCCCTTAACATTTTTTCCAGTAAGCCATCCATATCCTGAAACATAATTTCCATTTTCATCTAAAGGACATGGTTCCTTTAATTGATGTTTTTTTCCTAAAGCATTATCTTCAGCTCCACAACCAGGAGCAATATGAACAATTCCAGTTCCTTCTTCCTCTCCAACATTTTCCCAAGATATTACTGTATGTTTTATTCCTCTTTGTATTTCTAAATCTTGATAAGGACTTTCATATTCCAATCCAACTAAATCTAATCCTTTTATTGTATCTAAAACAATATAATCTCCTCTTAAATTCTTTAATGTTCCTTCTGCTAAATAAAATATTTTGTTATCTTTGCTTACTTGACTATAATTAAAATCAGGATTTACAGCAGCAGCCACATTTGCAGTTAATGTCCAGGCAGTTGTCGTCCATATCAATAAATATTCATTTTCTCTTCCTTTTATTTTACATTGAATAAAAACTCCAGGATGAACAATCTCTCTATAAGAATCAATTAATTCATGCTGGCTTAAGCTAGTTCCACATCTATAACACCATTGCATAACTCTAGTCCCTTTATACAGCCAATTTTTCTCTTTACATTTACTTAAAAAATACCATATATGTTCGATATTATAATCATCCATAGTATAATAAGAATTATCCCAATCCATCCATTGTCCCAATCTTATTGATTGTTGAGTTTGTATCTTGCTAAATTTATTTACTCTTTCTCTGCAAGCTAAGCTAAATTTATCTAATCCATAAGCTTCAATGTCTTTTTTACTATTTAATCCAAGATCTTTTTCAACTTCTACTTCTACCCATAAACCTTGACAATCAAATCCATTTTGATATCTTTGATCAAATCCTTGCATTGCCTTCCATCTTTGATAAACATCTTTGTAAGTTCTTCCCCAAGCATGATGAACTCCCATCGGATTATTAGCTGTAATTGGTCCATCAAAAAAAGAATATATCTCTTTATTTTTATTCTTCTTTCTTAATTTATCAAATACTTTATTTTCTTCCCAGAACTTTAATATCCCTTCTTCAACTTCTTTAGGATTATACATAAAAGAATTCTTATTTTTAAGGTTTTTAAAGTTTATGTTAACTAAATTTTAAACAAAAGATAGTTTTTTAAGTTTTTCTATCCTGATTTAAATATGACAACTAGAGAAATCTCTCAAAGAAAAAATCTAGAACAACTAACAATTCAAGAGAGGGATATATATGATTCTAAACATCAAAGAATAAATGCACAACCTATTGGAAAACCTACTTATATTTATTTTGATGGAAGCGATGAAAATTTTGAAGAAGCATTAAACAGAATTAGACCAATCAATGCAGATGCATATATGACTGGAATCAGTTTCAGGTTACGATCCGATCTTCCTATTTTCGTTAGAGTTCTAAATTACATAAAACCTGTTCAATTTTATAAAAGATTACCTTAGATATTTAAAACTCTATCTCCCATATCTGTTCTATAATCAAATCCTTCAGGAATATTTAATTTTTTTGAATAAGATGAAGATAATTCTCTAGCTGGAACCACTCCTCTTCTAGAGCGAGCAGTAACTCCAAGAACTCTTCCACCATCAGTTAAAATTTCCTTTCCATTCCTTCTTGTTTTATCATAAAATACCTTTACATTTCTTTTCTTAACATCATCCAATCCAGATATCACTAAACCATATTTCCCTTCTTCAGGATAACCTTTTGAAGCTAACATTGTACAAAAAGCTCCACCTTTTCTATATTTCAAACTAGAACCATCAATTTTCCCATCTAAGGCACTTCTAATAGCTTCATCCAAACTGTTTTTTTTAATCATCATCATTAAAGGCAATGCTTCAGGATGTCCGAGTCTTACATTAATCTCAATTACCTTTGGTCCATCTTTAGTCATCATCATTCCATAATATAAAAATCCAATAAACGGATTTCCATTTTCTCTCATCTTTTGAACAACTTTGCTTATCATATTATTATTAATTTTATAAATCATTTCTTTATCAACAAAAGGCACAGGTCCATAAGATCCCATTCCACCAGTATTCCCACAAATTGAAATTCTACCATTTCTTCTAACCACTACAAAACCTGTTGAAACTGTAACACACCCCACATATCCATTATAATCTACTTTCTTTATATCTTTTTTCCTTATCCCAACTTCTTTTTCTGGTTTTATTTCTAAAGAATATATTGGGTTTGCCCTGTAATATTTTTTATTTAATGGACTTAGCATAATCATTCTTCTATCAACAGTAATTATGCTTGACTTACCAAATTTCATAACCATCTCTTGAATATCATCGATTAATCTTTTAGATCCGGAATGAAATCTTTGTCTGCCGTTATGAATGCTTCCATCCCCCATAACAAAAGCGTCTAGAAATTCTTTTATCTGTTTTTTATTAGCATTCTTAATATAATCAGGTACAAATTTATGACTAGATATCCCAAATTCAGTTAAAACTTTTACTAATTGAATAGAATTAATTCTAAATCTACTATTCTTTGGATCATAGGAAAACTTAAAAGGAAGTTTAGAAAGTATTTCTTTAAATTTATCTAAATAAATCGAAGAGGATATCTGACAAATATAAACTCTACGTTCATTCTTTTTATTAGATATACACCCTTCTGATAAAAAAAGTCCCATAAACTTTACCCAATCAGAAAATTTTATTTTATGAGACTTTAATTTTCTGTTAAATTTATAATCAAACTCTTCTAAGATAAAAAACCTTAAGGATTTTCCTCCCCAGTATCCTGAAATTGGAATAAGTTTCTCTCCAAATAAATTTTGAGCCTCTATAATGCTCTTTTTTTCAGTTTTTCTATCTTTAACAAACATTTTATGATTAGGGGTTATTAATAAGTCCAATTCTCTATGTTTGAAATGAAGCATCTTACCTCTATACTTCATCCAGTATATCTGTGAGGGTTTTTCAAAATGCAGGAAATTGTTTTTAATATTGAATGTCATAACTTCATCATCTCTATTTAAATAATCAAATGTCTTCCAACCATGATTAGTTAATATTTCAGTGTCTGAAGAATAACAATTCGGCCCCTTATCTCCATCATGAGCTCTTTTAAAATCTTGAAATGCAATCTCAAATGGAATTACATTTTTTCCATCACTCATCGCAAATATAGAAAATTCCTCACCCCTTAATCTTTCAGCAATTAAAACTTCTGGTCCATATTTTTGACAATGCCCAACTCTTTCTTCCAAGGCTTCTTCTTTTGAATCACAAACACTAACACCCCTCCCTTTAGTTAATCCTCTAGCTTTTATTACAACTCCATCTTCAGTTGTAATCTCATGAATTGCTTTTATTGCTTCTTGTTCATTATAACATTTTATAGATCTAGCTTGAGGTATTCCTAATTCTTCCATGACATCATAAGAAAAAAATTTATCAGTTTCTAGTTCAGCAGCTTTTTGTGTAGGTGCAAAAATTCTTTTAAAATGTCTTTCATGAGCAACATCCGCAATTCCATCTGCTATTGTTTCATCAGAACTTACAACAATATAATCAATTCCCTCACCTTTAGCATAATCAACAATTAATTCAAATTTTTCTTTTATTGTCCCATTTAGAATCAGATTTTTACAATTTTTTTCTAATTCTGTTCCAGGATTTCCAGGAGAAAATAAAACTTGAACATCTTTTGATGCTATATTCCAACCTAAAGCATGAGCTCTTGCATCACTTCCAATAATTAAAACTTTTCTCAAAACTTTTCTTTTCATAATAAAAGATTAATCTCCAATTTTATTTTTATTAATTAATTCTAAAAGCTTTTTATCAAAAGAACTGGGATCAGTTATATCTAAGGCCCTTGTAATGAAGTCAATCATTTTATCATGTGACCAATCCCGAGCCTTTTCTGGCAAATCATAATACCAAGTTAATACCTTAAATAAGATCTTCGGAATTATAGGTACATAGATAAGTTTAGAAGAGATATCATATTCTTTTCCTACATTAATATGTTCTCTTTCATGCTCTGCTAATTCATGAACATCCTTTACATCATTAGGCGTTTTAGCGTAATCTTTTATTAAAAATTCTTCTAAAGATTCTGGAGAATTAAAAACTTTAAATTGTTTAGACATCTGAAATGTAATATCATCATATATACCTAAAATCATCGGTATATTTTTTCTTTTTTTAACTAAATCGACAGTTAATTCCCCTAAAGCATTTTCAAAACTATAAATATCTTTCATCAAAAATTAAGCACCTTTCATTTTCTTGCTAACATCAATATTAGCTTTACAATGTTCACAATTAAATCTTAAAACATCTGCTGTTACTAATTTTCCATCTTCTTCATCCATAATTTTAACTTTCTTTCTTTTATAAGGGGTTTTAGCTTCTCCTTGTTTACCACAATTTGGACAAGTATAATTTGCTTCTGCTGTTAAACCATCTTCATATTCTTTTTCATCTAAGGTATATTTACAGCTAGGACATTGAACTTCTTTTGCTCTTATCTTTATCTTTCCTTTTTCATCTCTTGGTTTTCCCATTAAAGCTTTTCCACATTTGGGACATTTTTGTTTATACACCCAGCATCTAATCTTTCCCTTTCCTATATCTCTTAAAGTGTAATAAACACATTCATCCATAGAATTTGGTTCTTTTAGCATAACTTTTATGTATAGAATAGATTTATAAAGATTTTTATAGGGATTTTATGAAAATTACTTTTAAAAAAATGGCTGTTTTTGTAAACCCACATCTACATGGGTTTTAGGATCTAATTCTAGAACATCAATATAGTATCCCGCATTAAATATCGTCAATAATATAGAAGATTCTAAACCATGACTTAATTGTTTGGTGAGATCATCTTTAATTTTATATCGATCCATCGAAGCAAAAATACATTTTTTATTATTTAAAGAAACATCCCAACTATATCTATTATATTCAGAATGTATTCTCTCTCTATGAATAAATCCCGCATCATGTAACCCAGTAAGATAACCCTCAAGATAAGCAAATACTTCTAGATGTTCTGTCTCCAAAATTATATTTACTAATCTTTCTTGTTGCAATGGCATAAATATTATAATAGAATAAAACTTATAAAACTTTCCATCGTTAACTTTATAACCTAAATTAAAACTTCTTTATTATTATACAGCCCCGTAGTCTAGCGGTCCAGGATCCGGCCCTCTGGAGGCTGGGACGGCGGTTCGAATCCGCCCGGGGCTATTAGTTGCTTTTATAAATTAACATTTAACTAATGGGAATTTACATGGAAATGTCAGATATGAAAAAATATAATTTTTTGAAAAATCGCATAAAGAAAATTAAAGATATGTCATCATCTGAACTTAACAAAACAGTTAAATTTCCAGTAGGTTCAAAGAAAATGGCAGACTTAAGAAAGCTAGATGTTTTATGGTTTGTTTTAACGGACCAAATATATCATAGGGGACAACTTTCAATTTATATAAGATTGGCTGGTGGAAAAATGCCATCAATTTACAGACCTAGTGCAGATAAACCTTGGTAAATAATTCTTTTCTTTTTATATTAAACTGAATTCTTTTAAACAAAAATTAACAGATTAAAAGATAAATAATTCATTTTCTTATTCTAAATAAATCGAATCTATACCTAGCAAATAAAGAAGTTTTCTCATCAAATTTTCCCATATCATATTCTCTTAATACTTGAGGTATTGAAGCTCCTGCTTCCAATTGAAATAATATCCCATATTTTTTTTCAGAATTCATCGATGTTCCCCATCCTAAAAGTAATTCGTGATTTATTTTATCCAATAGCCTAAATCTATCTGTATTATGAAGTACATTGTAAGCATCAATACCTTTAGATAAATATAATCTGTCGTATATTGCAGCGTATTTAAAATAAACTTGCATAGAATTATCTAAACTCTTGGGATTATCTTGCGTTAATGATAATCTAGTAAATAATCCTGGAAAGAATTGTAAATCACGAAAATCATTACTGAATCCCCAATATCTTGGAGCAGTGCCATATCCCTTCTTGCCACTTCTTTCAATCGTTGCAGGACCGCCAATATTAAATTCAAGGTTTCCACCAAATTCAAAATTTCTTCTATTTTTTCTAAAACCGACTCCAGTTTCTAATTCTAATCCCAAAACACCTGAATAGCCTTTAAGTTTTTGATCTTCCAAAACACCCACAAAATCAGGGGGATATAAATCACTTGTAACAAATGTTCGAACCTTTACTGAAGAAGAATCAAGTTTTCCATATGCTGTTCCAGCACGTAAAGTCACCGCAATAGGACTTATAAAAAAATAATGATTTTTTTCCTTTTTAGCTTCTACACTTTGTACATTAAGCAGAATAAGGCTAGAAACTGCCAATCCAATAATTTGCTTTTTTGTTTTTCTCATTTTTGTTGTTATCAAAAATACATCAGAAACATATAAAAATCTATTCTTTAGATAGTTTTACACAAATATCAGATTTATAACACTTGGGAACAAGATTT
>DATDYQ010000038.1:0-2671 GCA_035288965.1 Candidatus Nanoarchaeia archaeon | reverse complement strand
GCACTATTTCTAATACAGAATTTTCTTTCTCTTTTACATAATTTACTAATTTTTCAGGATCAACAGCCTCAAAACTTTTCTTATTATTATTCTTAATATATCCAATCAAACCTTTCTTAATCAATCTATCCAAGCTATCATAAACAGATCTTCTATGAATTCCTGTAAATTTTGCTATTAAACCAGCTGAACTTGTTCCTTTTTCTAATAATTTTAGATAAATCTTTGCTTCGTTTTTTGTTAATCCAATTTCTTGCAATAATTCTTCCATAAAATTATGAAAGAAAATTAGTATATAAATATTGTGGTAAAAACAATCCCCACATTTTTTCTTTAATAACCATTGCTTATTATTATTGTGATTAAAAATGAAAACAAAACAAGAATATTTTGAAAGACCAAAAAAGGTTCAAGACATAGTAGGAGACAAAGAATTAGTTTATTCTCCAAGAAGACATTTAATAGACAACGTAGAAAGTTTGACAGAAGATCAAGCAATAGTAGTAAGATACCCAATAGTTCCTGGTGGATATGGAAGATCTCCATTATTTGAAGATTGGCAGAACTTTCTAAAAAGAGGCCCAGAAGTTTATCTACAAGTTCCAGAAACAAGAACAGAAGCTTTAGAATATAAAATAGCACCCCATGAATTAAGAAAAGAAGCTTTTGATAAGTTAGATAATAAGGCATATAGCGGTTATGTCTGGAAAGGATTTAGAAGTGAAAGAAGAAAGAAAGTTCATCTAGTTGATTGTTTAGAAGGAGCTAAATTATTCAGTTTTTCTGAAAATAACAAAGATTTAGATGATAAAATAAGCCATAGAGCTTATACTAATGGACATGTAGATCATGGAGGAACATTTACATTTAAAGTTCCATCTAGAAGCTCAGACAATATTTACAGTTTAAGACTACAATCTGTTCCTTTAGTTGGAAGTAAAGACCAATATGCTGTCTGGAATGATTTAGATTCAGAACATGGATGTGATCTAAAAGTGAATGAATTTAGTTTTAGAAGAGCAAGCAAAGAAGATGTATTCTGCCCACATGAAATAGCAGCATATCTAACATTAGCTAAAGATGAATACCAAAATTCAGGAAAAGTAATGTTAATGCCATTTGCCTTACCTACAGAAAGAACAGTAAATGTTTGGAATAAACTAAGAGACAATGTAATGATAGAAGAGAAAAAAATTATTAAAGATAAAGAAAGAAACGTAAAAAGACCATTAAATAAGGCTGAACTTGAAATCTTGCTATGGGAGTTTGTTGGTAAATATAAGAATGACGCAACATTCTTTAGCAGAAGAAAACTAAAAGATTATGAATGGTAACCTTTATATTCTATTATCTTTTAATTTCTTTTTATGAAAAAAACATTCTACATTACAACTCCAATCTATTATGTAAATGACATAGCTAGCATAGGCCATGCTTATACAACAATATCCGCAGATATAATAGCAAGATGGCACCGTCTTAATAATGATAAAGTATTTTTTCTTACTGGTTTAGATGAGAACTCACAAAAAACAGTTACAGCAGCTAAAAAACTCGGAGTAAAAAATATTAAAGAATATACAGATGATATGGCAAAAAAATGGAAAAATGTTTGGAAAGTTCTTAATATCAGTAATGATGATTTTATTCGTACAACAGAAGGAAGACACAAAAGGGTTGTTAATGAATTTTTTATGAAAGTTTATAGAAAAGACGATATATACAAAGGAGAATATGAAGGATTATACTGCGAAGGTTGCGAAGATTTTAAAAAAGAAAATGAACTTATTGAGGGAAGATGTCCTTATCATAAAACAGAACCTAAGAAGATATCCGAAGAAAATTATTTTTTTAAATTAAGTAAATATGAAAATAAAGTATTAGATTATATAAACAAGAATCCTGAGTTTATCAGACCAGAATCAAGAAGAAATGAAGTTATCAGTTTTATTAAAAATGGATTAAAAGATATTAGCATTTCTAGACCAGATGTAGAGTGGGGAATAGAACTCCCAATAGATAAAAAACATCGTTATTGGACTTGGTTTGATGCACTTGTGAATTATATCTCAGGAGCGGAAAACTATTGGCCTGCAGATTTACAATTAATGGCAAAGGACATTATAAAATTTCACTGCATTATATGGCCAGCTATGCTTATGAGTGCAGGATATAAACTTCCAAAACATATTTTTGCTCATGGTTTTTTAACAATAGATGGAGAAAAGATGTCTAAGAGTTTAGGGAATGCTATTAATCCATTATATTTATCAGAAAAATATGGGAATGATCCTTTAAGATTTATTTTAATCCGCGAAATACCTTTCGGTCAAGATGGAGATTTTAGTGAAGAAGCATTAAAAGATAGATTAAACAATGAACTAGCAAATGATTTAGGAAATTTACTAAGCCGAGTTTTAACTATTTGTGAAAAAAACTTTAATGGAAAAATAAAAAAATCAGTCGTTGATAAGAAATTAAGCAATAATTTAAATTTAGAGAAAATAAATGATTTAATGTTAAACTATAAATTAACAGAAGCTTTAAATGAAATTTGGAGTTTTGTTAAATCCTGTAATAAACATATTAATGATGAAAAACTCTGGGAAATGGAAAAAGATAACCAGGTAAAACATCTTTACTCTTTGCTTGAATCTATAAGAATAAGTGC
>DATDYQ010000037.1:0-3652 GCA_035288965.1 Candidatus Nanoarchaeia archaeon | reverse complement strand
GAGTTTTGTATCATTTTATTTTTTTATCATAAACCTTGTATAGGGTAAGAATAAAATAAGGTATAATTAAAAAAAAGATGAATTCTTCAATAGGTAAATCAAGTATTCTAATTCCAATTAAACCAGGGCCCGGAAAATTCCAATTTTGTCTCCATGTTGCAAAATAATCCCAAAGAATACCAATTATAAAAAAAGTGATAGATGTTATGATTCTTTCTTTACGTGAATGATAAATATGTATGCGAAATTTATATTCTAAGAATATTGCAATTAACAAGAGTAATATTAATATTAAAAAATATTCCATGTATATTTAATAGTAAATGTTATTTATAAATCTTATTATGAACACTTCTCATTTCATTAAAATGTGTGCATAAAGCTTATAAATAGATATTAAGGAATAATCTTGAATTCTTATGATAAGTTTTATGAAAGAACCTTGGAAGAGCGAACAGATAGTTAAGTTACTTAATCCTATAATAAAAGAGTGGTTTTTTAGCAAATTTAAAGATTTTAGTGAACCTCAAAAATATGCAATTGGACCGATACATAATGGAGAAAATATTTTAGTAAGTGCGGTAACTGGATCTGGTAAAACTTTAACTGGATTTTTGACTGTCTTAAATGAATTAATAACCTTGAGTGATAATGATTTATTGGAAAATAAAGTTTATTGTATCTACATAAGTCCTCTTAAAGCATTAAATAATGATATTCATTTTAACCTAATAACTCCTTTAAAAGAAATGGAAGAACTTTCTAAAAAGAACTTTAATATTAAAGTTAGTGTAAGAACAGGAGATACAACAGCAACTGAAAAACAAAAGATGTTGAAAACTGTTCCACATATTATAATAACAACTCCTGAATCATTAGCTATAATGTTGACTTCTTATAAGTTTAGAGAGCTATTAAGAGATGTTAGATATGTTATTGTAGATGAAGTTCATGCTTTGGCAGATAATAAAAGAGGTGTTCATCTTTCTTTAAGCTTGGAAAGATTAAATTTACTAACAAATAAGGAATATGTAAGAATAGGATTGGGAGCTACCAGTGAACCTTTAGAAGAGATAGCTGGATTTTTAGTTGGAAGTGGAAGAGATTGTAAAATTGCTAATGTTGATTTAAGCAAGAAAATGGATATTAAAGTTTTAAGTCCTGTTCCTGATTTAATTAATGTTAATGCAAGAACATTACAGCATAAACTTTATACTTTGATTGATAATTTAATACAAGAACATAGAACTACATTGATATTTACAAATACGAGAAGTGCGACTGAGAGAGTTATTCATCATTTGAAAGAGAAATTTCCTAAAAATTATACTGAAAATATTGGAGCTCATCATGGAAGTTTGAGTAAAAGCCATAGAATTGAATTAGAGAAAAGGATGAGGGAAGGAAAATTAAAAGTTGTTGTTTCTAGTACTTCATTAGAATTAGGAGTTGATATTGGATATATTGATTTAGTAATAATGCTTGGAAGTCCTAAGAGTGTTGCTCGGGCAGTACAAAGATGTTTACCTTATGAATCTGAAATATTAATGGAAGATGGAAGTTATTTGCCTATTGGAGATATTGTTGAAAAACAGATTCCTTTGAAGGTTATTTCATTTGATAAAAATAAAGGTTATGTTGTAAATAAGATAGTTAAATATCATAAATATGAAGATGAAAATCTAATTAATATAAAGTTGAAATGTGGGGAAGAAATTAAATGCACTAAAGAACATGAAATTTTAACCAAAGATGGTTGGAAAAAGGCTATAAATTTAACAAAACATGATAAAATAGCTGAGGTTAATGAAAATATTCATTTTAATAATAATCCTGTTTATATTTACGAATTATTACCTAAAGATAAAATTTATGTAGAAAATAAGGATAATTTCTATCAGAAGATTATAGATAGATTCAATAAACAAAATATGTCTAATGTTAAGAGTTTTTCTATTAGTAATGATGTTCCTTATTCTAGATTGATAGATTGTAGGAGGTTGAGAGGAAGAAGGAAAAGTATCCGACTTGATTATTTCTTAAAAGCTTGTGAATTAAATGGATTGAACAAAGAAGATTATCTGCCTTATTTGACCAACCTGAAAACAAAAAACAATTTTAGATTAAAAGTTCCTTTAGAACTAAATGAAGATTTGATGTGGTTAACTGGAATAATGGCTACAGATGGGTGTATTGTTAAACATAATACTGCAAGCCCATATTATCATATTAAAATTGGAAATAAATCTAAAAAGCTCATCATGGAAGCTAAAAGAATAATAAATTCTTTAGGTTTTAAAGGTCATTTATATAAAAGAAAACAAGATAATTGCTTAACTTTGGAATGTGGATCTAATTTGTTATCTTATTTATTTATAAATCTGGGATTAAAATATAAAAATAAAACTATAGATGTTGAAGTTGGAAATGTTATATATAAATTAAATGATAAGCTAATTCATGCTTATTTAGAAGGAATATTTGAAGGTGATGGAAATTTTGGGTATAAAACAAATAATATAAGAATCTTTAGTGCAAGTAAAAAATTTATTTATGGCTTGCATAGATTATTTAGAAGATTAGGTTACCATAACACAATAATAAAACAAGAAAGTAAAACTTCTAAACTAATTAAAAAGATCAGATATAAAGACATATATTGTTTAACCATAACTAGAAAAAATGACGTCAAGAGATTCTTAACTTTAGCTCCAAAAATTGGAGAAAAAGCAATAAAATCTTACAATTCAATAAAGGATAAAAAATTCTTAAAGAATAATCTAAAACAGTTTGAAGATAAGATTTATTGGTCAGATATTAATTCTATTAAAAAAGATAAAAAAGATCAATTTGTTTATAATCTTACATTAAAAAATAATTCTAATAATTTTATAGTTGGAAATGCTATTGTTCATAATTGTGGTCGTGCGGGTCATGCTCTACATGAAATAATAAAAGGAAGGATAATTGTTTTAGATAGAGATGATTTAGTTGAATGTGCTATAATGTTGAAAGATGTTTTAGAAAGAAAAATAGATAGGATACATATTCCTGAAAATGCTTTAGATGTTTTAGCTCAACAAGTTAATGGGATAGCGATTTCTGATCAAATGAAGATAAGTGATGTGTATAAAACAGTAAAGAAAAGCTATTGTTATAGAAATTTAGATTATAAGGAATTTTTGGAAGTTATTAATTATTTAGCTGGAAATTATATCACTTTAGAAGATAGAAATATTTATGCAAAAATATGGTATGATGAAGAAACAGGGATGATTGGAAAAAGAGGGAAGATGGGAAGAGTTATTTATATGACAAATATTGGGACTATTCCAGATGAAAGTTTTATTCAAGTTAAGATTAATGAGCAAATAATTGGAAGTTTAGATGAAGGATTTTTGGAAAGGCTGAAAAGAGGGGATATATTTGTTTTAGGTGGAAATACTTATGAATTTTTATTTGCTCGTGGACAAGTAGCACAAGTTAGAAATGCAATAGGAAAACAACCTACTGTTCCTTCTTGGTTTAGTGAAATGTTACCATTAAGTTTTGATTTAGCAAGCGATATTGGGAAGTTTAGAAGATTGATGGAAGAGAAGTTTAGAAATAAGAGAAGTAAAGAAGATATATTAAAATTTATTAATGAATATTT
>DATDYQ010000036.1:0-8739 GCA_035288965.1 Candidatus Nanoarchaeia archaeon | reverse complement strand
AGCCCTATGAGGGAAGAATTAACCTCTAATGGAATTCAAGATCTAAGAACCCCTGAAGATGTCGATAAAGCTCTAAAAACCAAAGATAATATATTTGTAATAGTAAACTCTGTATGTGGTTGTGGAGCAGGTTCAGCTCGTCCTGGTATAATATTAGCTTTAAAAAACAAGAAACTTCCAAAAATGGTCACTGTTTTTGCAGGTGTTGATTATGAAGCTGTTGATAAAGCAAGATCTTATTTTCCTGAATATCCTCCAACATCACCATCATTTTTCTTATTAAAAAATAATAAAGTTCTTTTTGCTATGCAGAGACAAGATATTCTTGGAAAACCTCCGGAATTAGTAGCTGAAATAGTAACTGAAGCTTTTAATAAATTTTTATAAAACAAAAAGTTTAAAAATATATCAAAAATTACAAGAGTATGGAATTTATAATACAAGATGACAGACCACGTTATTCTATAAAGACATTTATGATTAATCTACGTTACTCTGGCCTTTATAATGCCATAAAAGAAGATTGGCATGAGACTAAAGATGATTTAGAATATGGTTTAAGAAGAATAGATAGATTTAGAAGAAAATATTTTTAAATATATTTCTTAACTCCATTTCTCGGACATAATCTAAACAAAAAACATTTACTACAATAAGGAATCGGAGCTTTACATATAGCTCTTCCATGATTTTTAAGTAAATGTGGTAACATCTTCCATTCTTTTTTATCAAATAATTTCATTAAATCTTGCTCTATTTTTTCTGGTTTAATATTTCTTGTCCATTCCAATCTAAATGAGACCCTTATAACATGTGTATCTACAACAACTCCATAAACCTTATCATAAGCATTTTGTAAAATAACATTTGCTGTTTTCCTAGCAATTCCAGGCAAAGAAATCAACTCTTCCATTGAATCTGGAACTTTTCCATTAAATTTATCATTTAACATCTTGGCAGTTTTTCTTATATTTATAGCTTTATTTTTAAAGAAAGTTATTCCTTTAACATCATCATCTCTCAAAAAAATATAATCTTTAGCGATTTTATATCTTTTAAATAACTGTTCAGTCGTTCTATTAACAGCTTCATCTGTACATTGTGCACTTAAGATTCCTGCAACCAATAACTCTAAAGAATTACTAAAATTAAGATAGTATTTTGCTTTAGGATATTCTTTTTTTAATAAATCTAGTTGTTTTAATTCATTTCCCATAATAATTAAAATTAAAAGAAATTAATAAATCTATCTATAACACTTTGTTAAATATCCATAAATGAACAATAAATAATACCAATGCCAATATCATGTCATTTCTACTTTTATATTTAAAACAATCTTTAATATTAAATTTGGGTTTAACTAAAAATATAACTAACAAAAAAGATCCTATAACCATTAAATGTGTTAATGTGCAAAATATGCAAATAGATTTTAAAATAAACTCAGCATAAATAAAATAAACTATAAATAACAATCCAAAAATATTCCAAACTAATAAATTACTCTTATCATCTTCATTCTTTAGATGATTATAAAATAATAATAGATTAATAAAAAACCATAAAGCTCCCAAATATCCAACTGGAATATTAAAAATCTCAGAAAACCTACTGGTGCCAACTATTGAACAATCAAAAAAACTTCCAAACTTGCAAAAACTGCTCCCAGTATTATTAAGAATATCATAATGTAATTTTATTAAATATAGAGAAGTTAAAAACCCGATTAGGATAAATATAAAAAACATAATTCTTGCAATTTTCTTTTTATCCATAAAAAACAAGTTTTAAATAAGCTATATAAATCTTATTATATATGGAATTTAGCAATTTTAATGAAGAAATATTTATGGATATATTTAAAAAATTTAAACAGGTAAATAAATGTCATTGGAAAATTCCAGATTTCAATCAGGTAATTCAAGATCTAAATAATAATAATTTTTACGAATTCAAACCATCTTCAATTGATAAATGGAGTTCAAAATTAAGAGTAGAGTTAAGTAACGATAAATTAAAGTTTTTATTCATTAAAAATAATACTCTTCCAATAAATATCCAACAACAACTAGATAAAATGGGTAATGAATTTTACAGCTTAATCAAGCTATATAATTAAATTAAGATAAATTTATAAATCTCTTGTTGCCCTTGAAACTTATGGCAAAATATAAAATAAGCTACAGCAGAGAAGGTTGTATTGGTGCAGCGGCATGTGTAGCTGTAAATCCCAAATATTATGAGATGAAAGATGATGGGAAAGTAGATTTAATCGGTGGAAAGTTTAATGAAAAAACAAAGATGTGGGAGATAATTATAGATGAGCCTGATTTCCAAATAAACCAGGAAGCAGCAGATGTTTGCCCGGTCTTAGTTATAAAAGTAGAAAAAATAGAGGATTAAATGCCATTCCAAAAAGCTTGCAAAACATCAGAAGTAAATGAGAATTCTGCTAAATATATTGAATTAAATGGGAAACAAATAGCCTTATTTAATATTAAAGGAAATTTTTATGCTATCTCAAATACTTGCTTACATCGTGGCGGTCCATTAGCAGAAGGCTCTATAGATGAAGATCACGTAATCTGCCCATGGCATGGCTGGGAATATGATATCCCTAGTGGAAAATGTATAACCAATCCCACTCTTACAATAGAGAAATTTAATGTTAAAATAGAAAATGAGGATGTTTTAATTGATGTTTAATAAAATACCACAAAAATCGTTAATGGGAATTTTCACTTTTATTTTGATAATAATCGCTTTCTTTTCTGATGGTAAAATAGTTTTTAATCTAATAATAGCTTTGCTTACAACAATTATTTTAGACTTAATCTTAACTTACATTAAAGAAAAAAGATTTTATATCCCATCTAGTGCAGTTATCACAGGCTTATTGATAGGTGGAATTCTTCCTTCTGCAATTCCATTTTACATCCCATTAATAGCTTCAGTATTAGCAATTTTATCAAAACATTTCATTATCATAAATAAAAGACATATCTTCAATCCTGCTTCTTTTGGTTTACTGGTAATTCTGTTAATCTTTTCTATTAGTTTGGTTTGGAATGTTAACAGCAATTTATATTTAGTCATCTTATTCGGTTTAATGTTAAGTTATAAGATTAAACGTCTTGATTATTCTATTACTTATCTAATCTCTCATATAATATTTTCATCATTATTGGCTGTTTACTTAAAAGAATCAATTTTACCTTACATTTTAACAATAAATTTCTTCTTTGCATTTTTCATGTTTATTGAACCAATTACATCCCCTTCAAAAAGAAAATCCAGAATTATTCTAGGGATTTTAGCTGGTTTATTATCTGTTATTTTATTACAACTAATTCCAAAATACGATCATTCTATCTTAACTTTAATAATCATTAATCTACTAACACCAATCTTAGATAGAAAATTATCTGCTAAACAAATTTCTCAATAACCCATTTACATATTTCATAGATCCATCATTTAATATAACAACATCATAGTTTTTCTTATAAATATTTAAATTTTCTTCTGCTTTCTCATTTAAAAATCCAATTTTTATCAGATTATCATATTCAAAACCTTTTACCATATTTACATCTTCTAAACTGTCTCCTAAAAGCAAAACATTTTTTCTGTTTCTAACAATGTTAAAAAAGGGAAAGTTTTTTATGGTTGTTTCATCCTTATTTACAGAGGTTATAATTGGTTCTTTTATTTTAATTGCATTTCCCTTTTCATCCCATTCATAAGAATTTGCTACTAAGTAAATATTATTATAAAGTTTTCCTTCTCTTTCAAGACACATCAATATTGGATCTCCGCCCAACCCTCCAGAAGATATAATAACTAAAGGAATTCTATTTTGATATAAAAAATCAATAAATTCTAATGTTCCATCTCTAAATCTTATTTTCTTAGATTTGGCAACATTTTCAACATCCTTTTTATTTAATCCAGATTTTACTAATAAATCCGCATGTTCTATCCACCATTTTCTCATCTCTCTTTTTTTATCATTTGCAGAGATTTCTGTTTCAATTTCGATTGGGTGATATTTGCCAAAAAGTGCATGTGCTTTTTCCGCATAATCCTTAGTTAAATAACTTCCATCTCTTAATATTGCTATAAGTGAATGAAATTTTTCACCTTCAACAAAGGCTTTAGTTAATGTTCTATCAAAATCAGCAACAACATGAAAATTATCAATCCCATTATCGGTTATCAATCTTTTAATTCTTTCTAATTCTCTTTCATTTGATAAAATAACTTCATTGATCATAAAAGATTTAATTCCTATAGTTTTTTAATACTTTTCTTTTATATATAAATCCATAATCTTTATAAATAATCCATGTTGATTCATTTCCATGAGAAACGTTATAATTCTAGGATCGGGAATAGCTGGTTTAACAGCTGCATTATATACTGCAAGAGCTAATCTAAATCCACTAGTTATTTCTGGAAATGAACCAGGTGGACAACTAACAATAACAACATTAGTAGAAAACTACCCTGGCTTTGTAGATGGAGTTCAAGGTCCTCATTTAATGTCAATTATAAAGGAACAAGCAAAGAAATTCGGTACAGAATATCTGGATGAAAACGTCATATCATTGACAAAAAAAGGTAAAAATTTTATTGTAAAAACAGATTCTCAAGAAATAGAAACAAAATCTGTTATAATAGCAACTGGAGCTAGTGCTAGAAAATTAGATATTCCAAGTGAAGGTAAATATTGGGCCCGTGGAGTTCATACTTGTGCAACATGTGATGGTTATTTTTACAAAGACAAAGAAGTTATTGTTATTGGCGGTGGTGATTCAGCAGCAGAGGAATCCTTATTCTTATCTAATGTAGCTTCAAAAGTTACAATTATTCATAGAAGAGATAAATTAAGAGCATCTAAGATAATGCAGGATAGAATTTTAAAAAATAAAAAAATTAATATCATCTGGAATTCCGAAGTAATAGAAGTTATTGGAGATAATAAAAAAGTTACATCTGTTAAACTAAAAGACAATAAAAATAAAATAACAGAATTAAAAACAAATGCTCTTTTTTTAGCAATTGGTCACATCCCAAATACAGATTTCCTTAAAAGTTTAATTAACTTAAATGAAAATGGATTTATCATAGCAGATAAAAGAATGCATACAAATATTCCTGGGATATTTGCAGCAGGAGATGTTCAAGATGTTATATACAAACAAGCTGTTACAGCAGCTGGTTCTGGATGTCAGGCTGCATTAGAAGTTGAGCGTTATCTTGGCGAGTTAACGTAAAGATAATTTATCTATAGACCTTTGCAAATTTCTTTTTGCATTATCTTCATATTTCTTTCTAAAGTAATCTGTCAGATAAATGCTTTCTCTATCTAAGAATCTTTGAAGGATATCTTTTCTCTTTTGTTTAAATATCTCAATAGGAACATTCTCATGTTCCATTCTTATTCTTCTCTCATAATCATCAAATTCCTCAATAGGTCTTCCAAATATTGATAAATCTATATCAGTCAAAAACTTGCCATCTAAGTTTCCAGGTATTTCATGATGATCAGTTAATAATATTAAACTTGAACTCTCTTTTGAAAATTCATTAGTTAATCCGATATGTTTGAAAAATTCATAAGCTTCTTCTGCACTTTTTTCCTCATTATCTTCTTTTCCAGGGTAATAAATAGAATCATGAAACCACCAAGCCCCCTCAACCTTATTAACGTTTGGGATTAAATTTCTTACTTCTTCAAGTTCATCTAAACCAAAGTCAATATGAATCAGATCATGATAAGCTCTATGTGGTTTGTTGTATAAAGAAATTATTTTACGATAATATCTAAGACTATCTCCTGTAGCTCCTATTCTATTAAAAAAAGTATTCCACTTCGTGTATAAATCAGGCATTCCCAGACTTCTCCCTTAATTTTCTATAAACTATATCGGGAACATATTTCTTAACTATATATTCCCAGCCCTCTGGTCCAATTAAACCCTTAACAACACTTGAACTTATTTCAACCAATTCTCTTGGAGGCATTAAAGGAACAGTTAAAAATCTTTTATCTAAATCTGCATTAATATACCTCATCGCTTTTTCATATTCAAAA
The DNA here is from genome assembly GCA_035288965.1 of Candidatus Nanoarchaeia archaeon. Taxonomy (GTDB): domain Archaea; phylum Nanobdellota; class Nanobdellia; order SCGC-AAA011-G17; family JAGVZF01; genus DATDYQ01. The sequence goes on along the minus strand of DATDYQ010000036.1, from coordinate 2,636 downwards.
TCTGCAGTAGTTCTCACTCCCCTTAATATGAAATCTGCATTAATATATCTCGCATAGTTAATTAAAAATTGATTTTCAAAGCTTTTAACAACAACATTATCATATCTTTTTGTAATGTCTTTCAGCATAGTGATTCTTTCTTCAATAGTGAACATGTATTTTTTGTCAGGATTAACACCTACAGCAACAACAAGTTCATCAAAAATCCATTTTCCTTGCTCGATCATCCATACATGTCCATTTGTTGGTGGATCAAAACTTCCCGCATAAACCGCCCTTTTCATTAAATATATTAAAACAGAAAAATTCTTAAAGTTTGTTAATCATTTAATCTGCTGGCGCTCCAGCAGTTTCAGCAGATGCCCTATCGGGATATATTGTTATCTTAGCATTATCATCTGTTGGTAAATACCCATGCTTATATGGATTAGGACTTACTCTTGCCTCTACCTTTCCATCACCATCAATATCCAAATTAATTATCTTTCCTGTTTGTGGCTCAATAAATAAAATGCTTCCATCAGGAACATGAACATCTGTTACAGCATGTGAGCTCTTAGTTGTATTATCTGCATTATAATGAATTAAATAAGTGTATGTAGCATCATAACCTCTAGCTGTTAAATTTCTCTCCAAATCATTAGCAAAATCATCGCAATCATAAATTGTTGCATTATACCTATTAGAATGAACACTGGCATTAGTTATTGCATTAGTTAAATTATTAATGAATCCTTGATTTGCTGTAGTATTTGTTGGTTTTAAGTCTTGTGGCGATGTTGCACCTGGCGGAGTGTCCCTAGTTTCGTGAGGAATGCAATCTTGTATTGCCCCTCCAACCGCATCACATTGTTGCACACACAATTGTAAACAAACTGCACCTGGTCCTCCTTCAACTCCTTCAACACAACATGTAACATATGGTTGTGGTTGTGGTGCAGTTCCATCCATACAAGCATCATTGGTGCAAGCATATTTTAATGTAACTTTACTAAAACTAGGAGTTGATAATAAAATCCCTATAGCAAACACCACGAAGAAAGCAACAAAAATCTTTAGATTCAATAACTTTATTTTTTGTATCATTTGATTATCAAACCATAATTATTAAACCTAGCTTATTTATAAACTTTTATATTATAAATTATATAAAATAGAAAACTTATTAAACAAATAAAAAGTTTTTAATTGTATGAGTGTGTTAACAAATATCTTACTCTCTGTTATAATCGTTAGCTTAATCTCTTTAATTGGTGCATTCACATTATTAACAAAGAAAAATATTAATAAATTTCTTACATTAATGATAAGTTTTTCAGCAGGAACATTGCTTGGAGCAGCTTTCCTTGATTTATTGCCTGAAGTAATTGAATCTAATCTCAAAAATGTTGGTTATATGATCCTATTTGGAATATTAATCTTCTTTATTCTAGAAAAGATAATAAAATGGCATCATCATCACAAAGGATCAGAAACACATTCTTTTACTCATTTAAATTTAATAGGTGATAGTATTCATAATTTCATAGATGGGGCCATTATAGCAACAAGTTTCATTGTTAGTACACAGCTAGGAATAGTAACTTCAATTGCAATATTCTTCCATGAAATTCCTCAAGAAATAGGAGATTTTAGCTTATTATTGTATGGTGGATTTTCAAAAACTAAAGCTTTATTATTTAATTTTCTAACTGCCTTAACAGCTATATTTGGAGCGATTGTTGCATATTTATTTTCTAACTTTGTAGAGCAGTTCGCTCCTTATCTCACAGCATTTGCAATTGGTATGTTTATTTATATAGGGGCAGCTGATTTAATTCCAGAATTACATAAAGAAAATATGATAAAAAAATCTATAACTCAGTTTATATTTTTATTAATTGGAATAGCTTTAATTGCTATGGTTTCTTCAATTTTCTAATCAAAATCTTTTTAAAAGCTAATTTTAACAAAATTGTATGAAATTTAAATGTCTAGGCATCGAATGTACTGCTCACACTTTTGGAGCTTCAGTAGTAGAAGAAAAAGGAAACATTCTCTCAGAAGTTAGAGATATGTATACTACAGAAAAAGGCGGAATTATTCCAATAGATGCAGCCAAACACCATAAAGAAGTTAGAGATAAAATAATAAATCAAGCCTTAAAAGATGCTAAATTAACAATAAAAGGTATTAATTTAATCGCAATATCAAAAGGTCCTGGACTTGCTCCTTGTTTATTATCTGGAATGGAAATAGCAAAACAATTATCAAAAGAAAACAACATCCCAATTACAGGAATTAATCATCTTTGTGCTCATCTAGAAATTGGTAAACTTTTCACTAAAGCTAAAGATCCTGTTTTTGTTTTTGTTTCAGGAGCTAACACTCAAATTATAGCCTATGAAGGAAAAAAATATAGAGTTTTTGGTGAAACATTATCTATAGGTTTGGGAAATGCTCTAGATAAATTTGCAAGAGAAGCTGGACTTGGCTTTCCAGGTGGTCCTAAAATAGAACAACTAGCTAAAAATGGAAAATACATAAAACTTCCTTACACAGTTAAGGGAATGGATGTTGAATTTTCTGGAATTATCACAGAAGCAATAAAAAAACTAAAGCAAGGAAATAAAATAGAAGATTTATGCTTTTCATTA
>DATDYQ010000035.1:0-2509 GCA_035288965.1 Candidatus Nanoarchaeia archaeon | reverse complement strand
AAATGATGTTAGTTATTCTTTAGAGAATGTTAAAGAAGTAAGTTCTGGAGTTGTTGCACCTATTGAAACTACAGAAACAATAACAACTGGAACTATAACTCCAGCTAAATATATTTATATAAATGATGGAGCGAGAATAATAAAGAGAGTAGATGATGGTGGCAATAATGTTTATTACAGCCAAGATTATTTGAATAGTGTAAATATTTTAACAGATAATACTGGAAACCAAGTTTCTTTTGCTGATTATTATGCGTTTGGGACAAGGCCAAATAATGATGATGTTCCTGATAATTTTGCTGATACATTAATCAATAAAAATAAATATAAATATACTGGAAAAGAGTTAGATGATAGTCAATTATATTATTACGGAGCAAGATATTATGATTCAAGCATAATGAGATTTATTTCTATTGATCCAATATTTAAGACAGGTGAAAGTGGATATGTTTATGCTGGAAATAATCCAGTAAAGTTTAATGATCCGAGTGGGAAAGATCATAGAGATAATTATTTTGCATCTGAATCAACCGGGAGTGGAGATTATGGACAAAGTCTTGTTCCTTATACTAATGAAGTTAGTACACTTTTGACAACATATAGAAATGGGAATTTATTGAATAGTAATGCATTAAGACATTTACATTTATCTTATGAAAGTACAGCTACAATTGGGGAGGATGGAGATACAGTTTCTGAATCTTTGACATTTGCCATTAATAAAGCTAGTTTTACTTTACTAAATCAAAAGTCTAATGGTGGAGATAAAATAGTAGGATTAAAAGGGGTTTTAGCTAGCTTGGGTGGCAAAGAAAATTTAGGAGTAGCAAATTTAAATTTTGGAACAAGTGGTTCAACAATTGGCAGAAATAATGGTCAATATGGTAATTTAAGATCTTATAATTTAAATGTAAATTTAGGTATGAACAAAAATATATTTGATAGTTCTAAGATTCGTTCTTCTGTTGGATTAGGGGGCGAAGGTGGGATGTCACATTCAAACTTTAATCCTGCTGAAGGAACTTTTTTAAGAAATAATAATCTAAATCCTACATCTACAACAAAAAATGCGGGATTTGATGCCCAATTAAACTTAGCATATGGAACTAGATATGGAATTAATTCTGATTTATATCCGACATTTGCTTTATTTGCTTCAGGAGGTAGAGAAGTATCTCAATCATCTTACAGTACTTTATCTAATCTAGAATCAAGACCACCACAATATTTCAATCAAGGAACGGTAGGTGCAAGTTATAATAATCCTACTGTAGGAGTTTCAGTATCAAGATATTTTAGAGAAGGAAGTTTACCTCAAACAACTATTGCTTTTACATATCATCCTTAAAATCTAAAAGTTATTCCAATTCCATTTTTATGATTTCCATTTGATAATTGTAATAATTCTTTTTTACCATTTAAGGTACATATATAATTAAATCTTTCTTGTCTTTTTATTTCTTCAACGTAAACTTCATCTGCACAATAAATTTTTGCTATTTCAAGATATACTTCTCCATTTTTCATGAATGGAAGTTCAATAACAATTGTTTCTAATTTTTTTGCATCTGGATTTAATTTTTGAATTAAATTTTTATTAAAACCAAGGTTATAATTAAAACTGAAAGTTCCGATTAATAAAATAGATGCGAATACATGACTTGAAATATATTTCATATGACTAATTAAAATAGAAAGTTATATAAACATGTTTTTTATTTAATAGCAATATTAATAAAGCAGGAGAATAATAAAAAAGAGGATGAAAGCAAATATAACAAGTAAGATTTTAGTATTATTCTTGATAATTGTATTTGTTATTAGCTTTAATATAAATTTTGTGAATGCAGCAACTAAAGAAACTACACCAGAAGCAGCGGGATTTTCTCAAACTGGAAGTGGAGCAGATCCAGGATATACTGGAGATATTGGGGTAAATGTTCCATTATTAACAGTTCCAGGAAGAAATGGATTTGATTTACCGGTAAGTTTAAGTTATTCTTCGGGAATAAGAGTGGATGATGAAGCTAGTTGGGTTGGATTAGGATGGAATTTAGGGGTTGGAGCGATAACAAGAGCTGTCGTTAATTTCCCTGATGATTCTCAAAATGGATTATTTGGTCCTAATAATCCCAGCAAAGATAGAAATGATCAAGATCTTTATTCTATGAGTTTTCCAGGTGGTGGCGGAAGATTTTTTTATGGATGCACTAAATTTGATGTTGATGGAAATCCAATTTGTAGTAATCCAAATGATTATGCATGGTTAACAAGAAGTTGGGGGCCAACAAAAATAGAACCAATAGCTCCGAGTGGATTGGGCAATGGAATTGAAAGTTGGAAAGTTACAACACCTGATGGAACGGTCTACATTTTTGGTAAGAAAGTTGTTTCAAGAACTAAATCAACTAAATCAAAATGGATAAGTTTAGATTTATCTAATGGAAATGTTGATCAAGCTACAAATGATAATATTAATACAGATAAAGATTCTGAATATGGAGTA
>DATDYQ010000034.1:0-26273 GCA_035288965.1 Candidatus Nanoarchaeia archaeon | reverse complement strand
AGAAGTAAATAAATTTTGTTTTTATCTACAAAGAGCAATCAATAAGATGTCTTACCAAGATCCGATAAATGGAAGGATATTATTTACATATTCTTACGTATTAGAAAAAATAAGTGATGAAATAGAAAGATTATGGAGATTGAACATTCAACATAAACCAAAGAAATCTAAAGAAATCAAAGAATTAATAGAACTTTCGAAAGAAGGATTATCAAAAGCTTTTACCATATACTATCAATTTAATTCGTCAAAGATAGATGATATCTACACAATTAGAGAAAAAGTAAGAGAAAAGTCCCTCATAAGAAATCTAGATCCAAATACATCCAAATTTATAAGACATATAGTAAAAATAGTTGAAGAAGCAGCTGATTTAAACCATCTAACATTAATGAGAAAATTATAATCTTATCTTACTAATTGTAATGTAGGTGTTCCTGAAAATTTATCAATGAAGGGCATTATTGGTTCTTCATCTTTACCTTTATTTTTCTGGATGCTCTGTATATGCAATTTCTTACCTCTTTTAGATTTTATTCCAAACCTCTCAACAACATAATCTTCAGGCATAGCTGTAAAGATTATATCAAAAAGTGTAGCTTGAGGCGCACCTAAGGCTTTTCCCAATTGTTCTTTATTTAAATCATCAAAGTCTTGATAAGGAACATGTTGATAAACAAATATCCCATTAATACATTCCATATCTTTGTCCATTATATCCATTTCACATGCTTCAAAGGATCTTCTTTTTATAAATCTGAGATTATCCAAATAAACATTCTCTAAACTTGTAAGATTCATGGTAATGTTTGGATCACCTCTACCTGTAGATGGATATGTTAAATCTAAATATTCTTTACGCTCGATTCTACTCTTGTTTTTAAATGCTGGATCTTTAGCTAATTCTGGTGCCATTTTTGTTAATATCCACCAAATGACTGAAAATGGAATTCTTGAAGTTTTAGAAAGTGCTGAATAATTTTTTCTTATATCATCAACATTCTCGGTTTCATAATATCTCATCTTTTCTTCTAATGCAAAAAAAACCTTTTCAGGCATTTGAAATCTATGATCACCATATCTAAAAGATACTCCTTCTTGATTTGTATACAAATCCTGAACTTTATCTTCAATCTTTGTTTTTAAAGTATCTGTAACTTCCTTCATATAAAAAATTCATTTTAATCTATTTATAAATCTTTCTGTTTGTAACTACTTAAAAGTTTAAATTTGCTAATTAAATCAGCTTAACATAACTTTATATATTTCCAATATTCAAAAAATTATCATGCGAATTGCTATAGTATCAGATACATTTTATCCAGATCCTAACGGTATATCAACATCATTGTTTCACCATCTCAATTATATCTCAAAAGAAAATAAAACAATTTTATTCACTGTAAAAAAGAAAAATTCTCCTGATTCAATAAATGAAAACGTAAAGCTAGTCTATTTTAAAAGTTTTAAATTTTTGAGAGGGGGTTTTGATCTAGCAACACCCAACACTAAACTCTTCGCTAGAGAATTTACTAATTTTAAGCCGGATATATTACATATCCATACTCCATCTCCATTAGGCTTTTTAGCAATAAGTCAGGCAAAAAAATTAAGAATTCCAATAGTAACTACTTATCATATTATTCTTGCCGAACAACTAGGTTATCTACCAATCCCAAGGGTAAGGGGAAGCAAGAGAATAAAGGAATTATCTTGGAAATACACATTAAAATTTTATAATTCAACCAATCTCGTAATAGCTCCATCAAAATTTGTTAAAACAGTTTTGATTAGTAACGGTGTTAAAACCCCCATAGAAATTGTATCAAATGGTGTTGATCCGAAAGATTTTCATAAAACCCTAGTTAAAAAATATGATATTCCCACTGTATTGTTTGTCGGACGTTTAGGTTATGAAAAAAATTTAGAAATCCTAATAAAGTCATTCAAAGAAATAAATCAAAATTGCAGATTGCTCATGATCGGTGAAGGAACAGAATATAAAAAATTAAAATCTTTAACGAATAAGTTAAAGTTAAAAGATGTAATCTTCAAAGGTTTTGTAAAAAATGATGATCTGATAGATTATTACAACAAATCACATATATTTATCACTCCAAGTAAAGTTGAAACAGAAGGTATTGTAATATTAGAAGCAATGATGTGTGGTTTGCCAATTATTTGTATAAACGAAGGTGCATCAAAAGATTTAGTTAAAAATAATTTCAATGGTCTTGTAGTTAAAAATAATGTTCAAGAAATTTCAAATGCAATAAATTTATTATTAAAAAATGATTATTTAAGAGAAAAGTTTGGGTCTAATTCAATTAAAATAGCGAAAAAATATGATATTAAACTTTCTATAAATAAATTAGAAAAAATATATAAAAAATTTAAGAAATTTTAAACATCTACGATTCCGTCATCTGTTACTTGGAATATTATTTCCCCATCGGCCATGGCCGGCGCATCAACAAGTTTAGCAACTCTTGTTCCTTTCTTTCCTCTTCTTAAATAAACTCTGTAAGTTGATGCGTGCGCAACAATATGCCCACCAACAGCTTCAGTCGGATCTCCAAAAAACATATCGGGCTTCGCCATAACTTGATTTGTTATGTAAACAGCAACATTATATGTATGTGCTAATTTCAATAGATGGTGCATATGCTTATTCAATTTTTGCTGTCTGTCTGCCAATGTTCCTCTACCAACAAATTCTGCTCTAAAATGACTCATCAAAGAATCAACTATTATTAGTTTTATTGGTAATCCATCTCTCTTGATTAAATCTTCAATTTTCTCAACCAATAACATTTGATGATCACTATTAAAAGCTCTTACTCCTCTAAACTTTTTTAATGCTTCATCAACATCCATGTTTCTAGATATAGCTAGTTTTTTGATAAACTCAGGTCTTAAAGTTCCTTCTGAATCAATCCAAACAGCCATTCCATCTATTCCGCCCTTATCTTTTGGTAATTGAACATTTACAGCAAGTTGATGTGCTAATGAAGTTTTTCCACTTCCATAAGCTCCATAACATTCTGTTATCGCTCCTGTTTCCACTCCACCGCCAAGTAGAGCGTCAAAAGCTTTACTTCCAGTTGATATTTTTTCAACTAGTTCTCGCTTTTTTAGTAATTCTTCTCCCGATTCAAAACCCATATCAAGTTCATTTCTTGCTGTATTGATTAATTTTCTAGCAACAGCCTCGCTCATTCCAGTTAATTCAGTTATTTCACCAGGTGAAGCTACCGCTATCTGCATTAATCCATCATACCCTGCTTCTCTTAATTTTTCAGCAGTCGCAGCTCCCACTCCAGGTAAGTCATCTATACTTGTTATTTTTTTAGCCTCTTTTGCCATTGTTATTCACCTTTCTCATCTGTTAAATAAAGTTCTTTCTGTATTTCATGTAATATTGTCATTATTTTTGGTATATCTTGTCTTCTCAAGTTTATTACTTCTTCTCGCCAAACATCTCCTTCTTTTCTCCAGCTTCTTCTTATTGTAGCTGTTTTAAATCCAACTTTAACTCCATCGCCTTTGTCTTTTTCATTAAACCAAATGGCTCCTTGTATATTCCCACTCCTATATTTTTTTATAGGTAAATTGCCTGTCATTTTCTTTTCCTCCGTTGCTTATCGCATTTTTTTCATTTAACCTTAGAAAAAGTTTCCAAATAGTACCTCTCCTTATCGGGTCTTTTTCATGAGGTTATTAATAGTATAGTAAAACTTCTTTATAAACCTTATGCGCACATTTTCGTGAAATGAGAAGTGTTCATTTATCTATTGGGAAATATATGATTTAACAGATTATTTCTAAGATATTTATTAAGGATTACAATGCGGACAATTTGGTACTGGTAATATTCCTGGATGTCTTTTACAACCACCTACACTAGAAGTATTAGAATACTGTGCATACGCATTTTTCCCGCTATTATATCCAGTATCGTTCAATTCATATCCGTCTTCCATAAAATTACTGAAAAGTGGTGGTTTATAAAGCTATTTATTCGTTAATTTTATTCTTCTAAACGAAATATCTCTCTTCTACCATTAATATACATTTCAGTATAATTAGACATTTCTTCTGCAACCTTAGGATCCATTTTTCCAGTTCTATAATCTTCCATTAGTTTTTCAAATTCATCCAAGCTATTTACTTGCATCTCCATCACAACGGTATTATAATTTCCAACTAAATCAGTCATTATCCTTGTATTTGGATATCCACTAAATGCTTTTTTAAATAATTTAGCAAGCTTTGATGCTTGTCCTGGTTTTGCAGTAAATATTTCACGAATAATTAACATTTTTATTCCCCCTATTTCTTTACCATAACTTTAAATCCGCCATAAGCCATTTTTTTCACATCAAATGGCATTGGTTTATCTTTCCAATTAGCTTCATTCATAGATGGATCTTTCATTACTTTTGCATTCACTTCATTCCTATGTTTTTTTGATTTATAAATAATAAATGAAAACCAAACTGTCTCATCTTTTTTTACTTTAGCCATTTTAGGAAAGGTTAATACTTTCATACCACCCATATTGGGATTTAAATCATCACCCATACACTCAAAATACCCAATTGCGCCATATTTTTTCCACATCTTACCACCTGCATTAGCCATCTTTTGATAAGCTTTAGTATTCTTCTTTGGAACTACCAAAACAAATCCATCAACATAACTCATAATTCATCCCCCCATTAATATTCTTAATAAACTAGATACCTTATTATTTATTAAGTTTGTGAATTTTAAATCTTTCTAAAATCTACCAATTAAAAACTTCTTTCATCTTATTCCAATACTGTTCCTTCCATCCCTGATTAATATGCTTATATTCTTTATCGGGAACTTCTGTTTGTGTGAATGTTAATTTAGTCCCGCCTTTTACAGCTTTTAATTCATATTTAACTTTAGAATAATGCCCCTTTTCCCATTCACTCCCTCTCCACTTCTGAACAATTTTCTTATTTTTAATTAATTCTAAATTTTCTCCTTCAATATAATCTCCATAAGCTGTAAATTTTGTTCCAACTTTATCTTTTATATTCGCTGGAGCTCCTGTAAATGCAGCATGTTTCTTTGAATCCATCAAAGCTTGATAAACTTCACTTGGTTTAGCTTTAAAGGTTACAACTTGTTTTATTGTTTTCATCTTAATCATACTCCTTAATAAATTTTTCAAATTCTTTTTTACTCCACCAAGCAAAATCATTTGGAATATTATCCTTATCGAATAAAATAACTTCTGTAATCTTATTTCCATAATTTCCTGGTTTTGGAATTCTATTAGTTTCTGCAATTACATAAGATGTTATCGCCCATTGCTTATCTTTCTCTTGTATAAAAGATTCCATAAAAACAAATTTAAATTTCTTAACTAAAACCCTACATTGTTCTTTTACTATTCTTTTTATACAATCTTCTACTGATTCTCCATATCTTATCAAATTATGACAAAAAAATAGCATTCCTGTAGGATAATTTTCGCTGTTTGGAGGAGATTCATGCCCTGGTATACTTTTTCTTCTCAATGCAATATATTTCCCATCTTTTTTTAAAATAATTTCAAATGTTATGTGAGTACCACCAGAAACTTGTCTTTGAATCGGTGGCCCAAAATTTGCTTCTTTATTTTTATAAATGTATTCAAATGCCATTTTCACTTTTTAGCATTCTCCCACAATCCAACAATATTTCCTTCTGTATCTTTAAAGTAAGCTACAAATCCCATATCACCTACATTTGTTTTCTTTCTCAATATATTTCCACCATTCTTTTCTATAATTTTAAGAGATTTATCAATATTTTTAACATCTATAGTTATTACAACATTCTTTAAATCATCTGTTCTTTTAAACATCCCGCCATTTATAGATCCAACTTCTTTTGGCATAAACTTTTCATCAACCTCAGCTGTTCTTACTATTGTATATTTCATCTCAGGCATTGAATTAATACTCCATCCAAATGTTTTCTCATAAAACTTCTCAGCCCTCTTTAAATCATCAGCCGGTATTTCAAAATGTACTACTTTATCCATTTTTCATTCCCCCTATAAATTTAAAAAAAGGAAATTAGCGCCAAACAGCTAACATTCCGCCTATAATTAATAACACAACTAAATAATGTAACATATTTATTACATATAATTTAAATGGTTTTCCTTCCCATAATAACATTCCTAATCCTGATGTTGCATAAAATCCAAGCCATACTAAAAATCCTATCCACATTCCTCTTGTAAATGTTGTTATGCTCATCATCCCAAGAAGAGTTGCTAAAACACAAGCAAAGATTAAAGTTGCTATAAACATTATAATATAACTTTTAGTCATTCCTTTCTTCTTAGATTCATCTATTTTTTTGGAATCAAAACCACTTAATCTCATCCACGCTTTTCCAAATAATGGACCATACCACAAAAATCCAACTACCATAGATATAATTCCAGCAACTAATATTGCTAGATAATTTACATTCTCAAAAGCCATTTTATATCCCCCTTACTCATCTTTTAACATCGATTTAATTTGTTTTCTTAATTCTTTACTATCTGTATGTCCATGTTCTTCAACAGCATGTCTTACTGATACTTTCATTACCTCATCTTCTGTTCCTGCTACAGTTAATGAACAATTTTTCTCGCTTGGCATCAATCTGCAATCAGCTACTTTTCTTTTTCCCATTTTAATTCCCCCTATACTTTTAATAAAGTAAAATGTTAATATCAATGAAGCTAAAATAATTGTAAGATGGAAAGTTAAATCAATAATTAATAACCCTGCTGGATCAAATCCATTATGTATATGTGAATTATCATGTGGCCACCATGAAACTAAAAGCCATACCAAAGAAATAAAGGCCCACCAAGTAGATTTATCACTCTTCTTCTTAACTATTGGTAAAATATATATTAAAAATGCAACTCCAAATCCAAATAATAAAGCTTCTACTAATGCTATAAATGCAAAAAAGGGAAATTGGGATGAAGTTACATGAATATCAGGAGAAGGAGCCCATATAATAGGTCCTAAAATTAAAGCGGGTATTCCTAATATCAAAGTTATAATAAAAAATTTTACCCAAGTTTTCATTTCCTGTATATACTTAATAGAATTTATAAATCTTTTTAATTAACATTATTCCTATCTTTTCTAAAATACTAAGAAGAGTATAGAAATCTATATAAATACACGTACATACACTTATTATATGGCAACCAAAAGTATTACTATAACCAATGATGCATATGAAAGACTAGCATCATTTAAAGAACCTAAAGAAAGTTTTAGTGATGTGATTACTAAGATTACTGGAAGATATTCTCTTTTGGACTTAGTTGGCATTCTATCAAAAAAAGAGGCTGATGAATTAAAAGATTCTGTTAAAGAAACAAGAACAAGATTCAGAAAAAGATTAAATAATACAGCGTTAAAAATAAAATGATATTTGACACAACATTCATAATAGATGTTATGCATAATGATGGAAAGGCAATAGTTAAGCTCCATGAACTAATTAACAAAAATGAGCCTCAATTAGTTACATCATTAACAATATTTGAACTTTTTAGTGGAATAGAAAGAAGCAAAAAACCGATAGAAGAAAAAAATAAAATAGTGAAAATACTAAAGGGTCAATTAATTCTTCACTTAGATAATGATTCTGCAGAAAAAGCAGGAGAAATAGATGGAAGTTTAATAAAGGAAGGTAAAATGATAGATCCAATAGATAGCTTAATCGCTGGTATTACTATGATAAAAAAAGATAAAATTCTTACAAGAAATATTAAAGATTTTTCTAAAATTAAAGGAATAGAAATAGAAACTTATTAACTAGCAGAATTCATCCTATCATAAAAGATATTCTTGTCCATTATCTCATATCCACACCCATCACACTTATAGAACGGAATCATAACTTCTTCATCAGCTACATTTACCATGTGTCCATTACATCTTTTGCATCTCATTTTCAGCTTCCTTGACTATTTCATCCGCATAATCACTTGCATTGATCTCATCAACTGAATTTGCTATAAATTCTAACCTGTCAAACATAGCGTTTCTCACAACTTTGCCTGAAACTCTATATTGTTTACCTAATAATTCATTTTTAAAGCTTTCGAATTCACTTGGAAGCTCTTTAAATTTACTGCTTTGATTGTTTAAAACATTATCAGCTATATCTCTAAAGCAAACTATTCTAATATTTTCTGTTCCGTCATCTAAAAACATATTTAATATTGGAACATCCTTCGCAACTATCTCTCCATGAACTCCGCATTTATAACTTCCATCAATAAATTCTACTTTTTTATTGCATTCTGGACATGCAGAATAAAATCTTGGATCAAAAAGTTGTACTACTGTTCCAACAATCTCAGCATTTTCATTTTCCTTTAAATCTTTTATTTGTTTTTTTAATAAACTCTTTCTAGCTCCAGCCTTTATTCCATCAATGACTACCCCTTCAGGATTTATTAATATCTTGGCTTTATTTCCCAGATGAACTTCGCTATATCCATTATTTTCTCTAGAATATCCATTATTTATTCTTAATATATCTCCTTGTTTTATATTTCCATCTTCAATTAACTTAATTAAACTCTCATCCCATAAAACTAATCTTAACATTCCAGTATCATCTCCAACCATTAAATTTACAACTTTCCCTTCTCTTTTTTCTGTTTTAAAACTCCTAACATCATATATGTCAATAACTTTAACATCTAAATTAACCATACTCATTCCAGGCATTACTTTATTTATTTTTAATTTTCTATCAATATTTTCTTCAAAAACCTTAACTCCAAGTTCATTTGCAACTATGTGTGCAGCTCCTTCTTTACTAATTAAATCGCTTAATAATTCTAATTTTTTCTTTATTTTAACATCAATTTCTTCTTTGCTAATTCCTTTCTCTTTTATTATCTTTTCTACAATTTCATCATAGTTTAGTTTGAACATTTTATTTTCCCAATGGATTATTCATATCTACAGCCATTTTTAATATTAATTCAACATCATTATCTTGATCATATGATTTGAACATCTTTCCTGTATTAATATCAAACATAAATACTTTACCTTCCTTAGTTATCTTCCATTTTTTATCTATATTATCACTCCAGCATTTATCATTATCAGCACATTTTATAACTAGTTCTTTTATTTTCTTATTATTATCTATAAAATCTGAAAAATCATAATTCATTTTTACATTAAAATTATTCTTTATCATATAATTAATTCCTTCTTTTTTCACTTCTATTTGTTTATTGTTTTCTCCTTTAATAATACTCCCTTTATTTAAAATGATTTTTACATCATAACTATTAGATGGAATTTCTAGATCATCATATTGTTTCAAAAACTTGTCTAATTCTGCATTTAAAGCTGTTCCAAAGGCTTTGTTTAAATTATCTCCTTCTAAATAACATTCTTTTCCTTTAGAGTAAACAAAGCTATAGCCTTTTGTAATACTACAACCAATATCTATCCCATTCACATTAATCAAAGCTTTATTTAAGCTTAATTTAACGCTTTCATCCAAATATAATAAAGCTTTTTCACCTTCATTATAAGTATTTATCACTTCATTTTGTCCTATTCCCAATAGATTATATCTATCCTTAATTTTATGTGTATTATCTGAGTAAAGAAAAAATCCAAAAACTCCTAAAACTATTAAAAACAGTACAGGCATAAAAAATACAGCTCCTTTTTTATTCATTTTCAAATTGTGAAAAACAATTGTTTTTTAATTTATCGTCAAAATAAAATTTTTGGACTCTTAATTTTATATTGATTATTCCGTCTTTGCTTGGTAATTTTATTATTGAATCGTAAAATCCTTCTCCTAAATATGCATTTGTTAATAAAATTTTATCATCTATCATTATATTATAACATCTTCCAAAAGATGGCTTAAAAATTTGTTCTAGTTCTATCTTAATTTCATCTAATCCAGAGTTATTATTTTTAAAATTTTCAATTTTATGGGCATTATCATCCACTCTTAAAAAATTAATCAATTGTATCTCTCCTAGATTAACAGACTGTATATCAACAACCTCTTTGCTTTTAGCTTTATGAACTGTAATTCCATAAATTACAAAGACAATTAACATTAATATTATTAACATCATAAATATTAAATCAACATAAAATGATACTGTTGAAGAAGATCCTTTTCTATTCATTATATCTCACCATGTTTAATTCTAAAAATCCTGGTTTTATTTCAGCCCCATCATAATATCTCACAAAAACCTTTTGGGTATCACAATAAAATCCTTTCCTTGCCACATTACATCCAAACCTCAAATCAGCCATATCTTTATTTACAATAAAATTTTTGACTTCTTTTCCATCTTTATCCGTAATATTCGCCAAAAATCCGAAATCCCTTCCCAAAAAACATTTCTGGGAATTTTCTATCTTGCTTAAATCTATCACTCCAACATTAACTCTTTCATTTTCATACAATAAACAATCTCCCCCGTATAATGCTCTCACAACTAAAAGTTGATTTTCTAGATATCCTGTTTTATTTTTCTTTACAATATAGCTATAAACACTAAAAGATATTATTACAATCACAACTACAAGGAAAATCAATCTCATAATCTCAACAACTTGTCTTCCGCCTATATCTTGTCCAGTCTTAATCATGAAATTTTTACCTCTTTATTTTTCAAATTAATATTTATTTTATCAGCTCTAATTTCATTGTTTAATATTGCGAAATCTTGATTATAACTAAAATAATAAATTCCAATTCTATCAAATTTCTCTCCGCTCTTTACTATAATGCTTCTTTTTTCATCCACATTGATCATTCTTTCTTTATTAAAAGCATAATCGACATTCAATTCCCCCGGACTGGATTGTGCAACATCAATCATTAATCCCAAATCTTTGCTTAAAAAATCGTTATCATATACATCACCATTCATCGCCCTGTTAACAATTCCAAACAAAGCAAAAGCGACTATGGCAAGTTCTATTATGCTCCATATCCAAGCTCCTTGCTCTTCTATGTCACTACCCTCTCCTTTTTTATTCATAGAATAGATAAAAAAATCCTTGTTTATATTCTTTGTTGTTAACTAGAGATTTACTTGCTACTAATATAAAATTGATATTGTTGTTCAATCTCATCACTTTTTCCAAATACACTAATTTTATTACCATCTCTTCTAAAATAAAGTATATTTACTTTTTCATTTCCATTTAGAATAATATTTTTTTCATCATCCTCAATTACAAAGCCATCAATATTGTCAAAAGGTGATAAAGTTAAAGGTTTTACACATCCATTTTTCTCATCTCTGCAAACAACCAAGCAAGACAGAGAATTACAATCTGATGGGATATCTAAATTGATTGTGGATAATTCTTCTTTATCAAATTTAGCCAAAAAATATCCTTTTTCTATATAAAAAGCGACTTTTATGAATTGTTCTTCATTCTTATTAACCCTTTCAACCCCACTTGCCATATCTAAAAATGATCCTGCTGTATTCGTTCCCTCATTTTTCGAAAATATTCCCTTAAATCCCTCAGCGGCTTTTGGAAACGTTGTCAAAAGGATAACAATTGCTATAACTGTAATCCCAGCCAATAATATGCTAAAT
The DNA here is from genome assembly GCA_035288965.1 of Candidatus Nanoarchaeia archaeon. Lineage (GTDB taxonomy): Archaea > Nanobdellota > Nanobdellia > SCGC-AAA011-G17 > JAGVZF01 > DATDYQ01. Next base: position 14,608 of record DATDYQ010000034.1, on the reverse strand, counting down.
CCAGTCATTCCTTTTTTATTTGTTCGCAACATCAGTAGCTCCACCAAGTAGATTTGAAAAAGCATTACTTAATTTAGAAAAATTGCCTGTAAAAAACAAGATAACTAATATTAAAACAATTATTAAAATAATAAAAACAACTATCGTTTGCAATGAAAGTTCTACTCCTTTCTTTTTCATTTTAAAAAAAAGAAGATTATACGCAATCTTCTCTGTTTATAGAAGCACAACTAGCCCCAATCTGGAAACAGTTTTGATTTGTTCTATCCACCCCAGATTCTATCTTATCATCATTATTTACATCAATATCAAATGTTGTTCCGGGAGCAGTTCCACAGAAATTTGCCTGCCATTGTCCTTTATTTGTTGTAGTTTCAAAATTGCTACACCATGAATTACATCTAACTAAAGCTGTGCTTAAATCAGTACTTGTTGATCCTACTAAATTTCTCAGCTTTATGGCTATAGAATTAAAACCACCTAAAAAGAATACCACTACAACAACTAAAACTAAAATAACAATTATAGCTACAATAATAACATTCATAGACAATTCAGCGCCTCTTTTTTCTCTAAGCATCATTTCACCTCTTTACAAGATTATCAAATATTATATTTAAGTCTTTTGGTTTATTAACTTGCACTTAGTGGGTTTTCAATCTTCATTAGTTGTGTTGTAATCTCCTTTAATCTATATTTTGGAACTAACGCCTTTCCTAAAATATACTCATTTAAAAAATCTTTTTCACTTGTATAAAAATTTAATCCATATTCTTTATTTTCAGGCTCATTATAAATTTTATAATATCCATTCCATATTCTTTCTCCTTCAGCCTGCATCACATTTTCATAAACATAGATTTCATCATCATTCCATCCCTGTTCTTTAAGATCATTAATATTCCCTAAAGGATTTTCTAATCTAGTAACAAATATATTCCCTTTTATCCAACTGTTATCTATCAATCCGGAATTAGTTTCTTTATTTATTACAAATTCTTTAAATTTGTCTTTCAATAATATATCTAAAGTGTCTTTTGCTCTTTCAGAATTACTATCATCAAAGTTTTTAGCAATATCTAAATAATTTATTATTGCTTTTTCATACTCTCCCATTTCTCTATAAATATCAGCTACTTTAATTAAAGAAGCGCTAGTTCTGCTATTTGACAAAGTTTCTATTTCATTTTTCTTTTCTTCGCTTATGCAAACTCTTTTATAACTAACAGTTTCTGCATAATCTTTATCGATTATACAAATTCTTCCTTCTTTTTTATAGAATAATAAACTTGGATTTACTATAAATTCTTGTCTTTTAAAGCTAAGAATAGGGTTTCCTTTAAATAATATGTCTGGTTTATCAAAATCATTTACTCCTTCATCTAATGGAAAAACAGTATCTATCTTTTTAACAAGAACACATCCCTGAGCATTTAGTATCACTTTTTTTGCTATAAACTCATTTTTTCCGCCAGTTAGTTCTAAGTTTATATCCTTTCCAGATTTATACGTCTTTAGATGATAGCCAGCTGGATAAATATAACCTCCTTTAACACAAAAACATTCATTATCATTATTCTTATTACATTCATTAAGATTAACATTAAGATCAGCAAAACTATTTTCTACATTCTCCATTAGTATCTTTTCTTCTTCACTTAGTGGAATATCTATTCCTATAAGACCTAGAATTCCCTTTTGTAATGATTTATTAAAGAATATAACAGATGCAATTACAACTATTATTATCAATATAATAACAGCTACCTCTCCCCCTGCTTTTTCGTTACTCATCTTCCAAACCTTAATACCTCAAAAAATTTATCAAATAAATTACCTAGTTTTTCTTTGAATAAAAGTATAAATGTTATCAACAATATTAAAACAACTAAGGTTATTATTAATTTTCCTATAGTATCCATCTCAAGTTCCCCTCTTTTTTTCATAATGTTGTTAATTTAATCTATTATATAAAATTACCATAAATATATCACCACTTCATAAAGGTAACAAATAGAAAGCTTTATAAATAGGTAATTTTAACTAAATTCATATAAATTTGGAGAAATAAAAATGAATATCAAAGACATATGGAAATATTTACCGATTGTATCTATGTTTACATATTTGGATGAAACTAAACGTGAAAGCGATCGTAAAATTAGAGAAATTCTAGGTGATCTCATAAAAGATCCGATTAAAATTTCGAATCTTGTAGCATATGATAGAAAAGCCGAATTTACAAGATCATTTAAAATGATGTGTCACGCTTTATATGGTACTATTCCTATATTATATCTTATGTTCGCTTCTTTGTATAATACACCAAATCCAATAGAAATGAAAAAAAGAATGGATCAAAGAATTAGAGATAATCAAAGAATAGAACAACTAGTTGGTCAATTACGACCAAAGGCTGATACTAATGGAAATGGAGCTCTTGATCTTAATGAATTAACTGCTGTTTATCAAAGAGCAAATATTAATCCTAAAGTTTACATCGATGCTTATGGAAATAATAGTTTTAAAGTAGATTTACAAGAGTTAGAAAAAGTGGTTATTTATGCTGAAGGAAAAATAAAATGAAAAGAAATAGATTATCATTAGCATTGGGTTTGGGTTTACTTGCTTTAGTAGGATGTTCATCTCCACAATCCAATACATCATCAAATACCAATCAAGCAAGTATTAGTTCAAGTAAAACAGGATACGAAATTCATGGTAAAAAATTAACCTTATATAATGTTACCACAATACAAGGCAATAATCAAGATGAAATTACAAGATTTTTTGTAAATGCAAAAAATGGAAATCAAATGCCTGGAGAAGATATCACAATTAATAATCTAGATTATCATAATTCATCCTCTGGAGAAACACCTATAGAATTATTAAAACCTCGTGAAGAAGATTTACAAAGTGGTCAAGAAGGAGTCTTGATTTTAAGACAAACAAATGTTGCTGTCCCAAATTCAGATGGAACAAATAAAACAATTAGAGAAGTTTACACTCTTACATTTTACGATACTGATCCAAATATAAGATTTGGAACATTTAAAAAATTTGCTGGTATTATTCAGTTTAGTTCAACTAATTAATTTTGTATTTTTAATTCATCACATTGTTCAAGAACTTCTACATTATTTGTTGGAATTAACATCAATTTAGCTTTCCAATCAATACCTTCCGCATCACCAAAAGCATATCCATATTTAAAACTTGTTACAACTGCAGTTCCAACTGTAGCTGTGGCAGCAAATGAATTTACAGCAGTTAATATAGCTCCAGATGCCAAAGCAGCTGGTGGAAATGCCATATATAATGCTATCAATCCTCCATAAACCAAGGCTCCAGTAGCAACAGCAGACACGGTTCCAGTCTCAAATTTACTCAATTCATCTTTGCTATAAACAACAAATAAAGTATAATAATCAAGATTAGTATTAATTGAATCTGGAATTCCAGCATCTTTTCTTTTATCTATTTCTTTTTGTATATCTTCCAAGTTAGTTCCATAACCTCCAAGATAATCAAAATAAGTTTCTTTTGATAAAGGTATTTTTCTTTCTCTTAAATAATCTGTAAATCCGAGAACTTCTGTTCCTCTTGCCTTATCAGCAAAATTAATTCTGCTGCAAACTATGCATAATCTCTTTGTTTCTTGCGGAAAAAATCTTATCTGTCCTTTATAAAATTTTGTCCAGCAATCATATAATTGATCGGCTATCACTGGTTTAACTTCTTTTACATCCTTTATCTCTTTGTAAACCGTTGGACATTGTAAATCTCTATCTGGAATGAATATATCCTGCCCACCAGCCCCAATTTTTTTAGCATTTAAATTAACACTATTTTGGCAAGCTTGAATGTCTAGATAATTCAAAGTTGGTTCTTTCGCTTTAGCAGTCGTAAACCAAAATAAAACTCCTACTAGGATCATTCCCAATATTAAAGATAGTACAAATGGATCTACATCTCCTCTTTTGTTTTTCATTTTGTTAATTTTCCTAAATTTATAGTTAACACATAGTATAAAAATCCAATTAGTAACAAAACTAATATTAATATAACAATAGTCTGTACAGTTCCTCTTTTCATATTATCCCTTAAGTTGTTTTTCATATTTAAAAGTTTGTAACAGTTAATATTCCAACAGCTAATGAATTAAATATCAACACTACTATGGCAGCTAGCAATGTATAAATCAAAACGCTCTTTATCATGCTTTTGCTTAAATAATATTCTTCATTTAATTTATCACTTCCATTCTCTATGGTATTTGTAAATATTGTTAATATGATTATTATTTCAACTAAATAAGTTCCTACAATTAGTTGAAAATAATACCCTGGAATAACATCTTTTATGTTAAATATCTGTGCAGCCACTCCCAAATTTCCAAGTTGATTTGCTCCGCCTTGTGTATTTGCTTGTTCAAATAAATCTCCCAATTTTCCGATAACACCTACAATCATGCTGCTAATCCCAACAACAATTCCGGCTATAACTGGAGCCAAAAAGTTAATTTGACTTTTCATACTGCTAACAATTTCGCTTAGTAAATCTTTTATTCTTTCATTTATTCTGCTAATTTGTTGAACATAATTAGATATACTTATCAAAGATCTTGCTACAACTTTAGGTCCTTTTCTTGCACTCTCAACCAATACTTCCATAGAACTTTGCACCAATGCACTTGGATAATATAGTATGGCTCCATTTTTTAAATTAAATATTGCTTTTTCAATATTCATTCCCAAGCTTCTTATGTTTGCAACAATTCTTTGGAAAAAATTCCCAGATGGTGTTCCATGCATAGTCTCAGCCACAGTCTCAAAAGCTATTTCTGCTGGTACTCCATCTCCGATTCTATTTCCCAACTGAAATAAACTGGCAGAAAATTCACTTTCAAGTTTTTTCGTTTCATCTCTTATCTTGTGGGCATTTCCCAATTTCATTTTATAATAAACCCCGATACTTATTGCTAATCCTAAAGGAAATAATAATCCAAGAAGTAAAGCTCCAACTCCATATGGTCCAGAACAACTTCCACCATCACATTTAAAATCAAAAAATTTTCCCAAATTCCCAAAAGAGGCATCAAAACTTGGATCATAATATCTGAAAAAGATTGGGCTAAACCCAATTATAAAGAATACAAAAAATATAAAAAGCGGAATAAATAAAGGTTTTTTTCTTTCTCCATATCCAACATCGCTTTCTCCGTATCCGGTTGGTCTTTTGCTTAATATGTTTGCTCCATAACTATAGACTATTACTGGCAATAATACATCATAAAGAATAAATAGATGATACCATTTTATTGCTCCTCCAAGAAAACTTCCTATTAATGGAAATATTACCAATCCCAATATGGGTAAAATTACTCCTAACATGTATAATATTGTAACGGGGCTTTGCAATTCATGTGCAAAATGTAACATTTTATCGTAAGTTCCATTTAATATCGTTTCTAAACTCTTGTCTAATAATTCTACTCTTCTATCTTCTCCCGGTTCATACAAGCTGCTTTCAATTAAATGAAAAGCATTGACAAATTCTAAATTATAATCTCTCCAACCTTCCAAATAATCATCTAAACTTTCTTTTAATGTGCTAAATTTTCCTGTTTCTATATCCCAAAATATCTTTCTTAAATCTAAACTTAATGGTTCCTTAATGTGTTGAGCAGAAAATTTTATTGCATTTTCCAAGTTACTTGTATGCCTCATATACATCACTATATATAGAATACATAATACCATCTGATTACTCGCTTTTAATCTCCATCTGGTTGCTATATTTATTGGAATCCTGCTTATTGGTTTGAATAATAACAATCCCCCTAAAATTAAGATTAGTGATAAAATTAAGATTCCTAAGGGTGACCCTTCATTTCCTACAATAGCAAATATGCTTAATAAAATTCCAATTAAAACTAAAAATAGTGTAGTAAATGCAGCCAAACTTCCTGCACCAGCTGGAGAAATATTTAAATGAGTTATCCCTATACTCTTGTTAATCTCCTCATAATCTTTCTTTCCAGGTTTTACCTTTAATATTCTTTCAAATATATTGCATAAACTTTCATATAATGTTAATCTTTTACTCAATGCTTCCTTTCTAAATATATCATATTCCTTAGAAAAATTTGGATCAATTTCATATTCCGAAATAGCGCTTTTTCCTACCTTTCCATCCAATTTTCTTCTGTATTTTTTTAATATATCTTCAGTATCCTTATCCATCAATCAACCTCTTTTCTATAACTACAATTAGAATTAGGCCTTTATTAATTTTTGTTTTAAACCCTGCATCATATACATCTACATTATATTTTCCAAACCATTTTTTAATTTGTTTTTCACTAGAATTATAGACTTTTGAATTTTGTAATCTAAATGAAATCTCATATATCCCATAAAAAAGTGATTTATTTGGTATTGTAAATATTACTGTACCATTGGTCTTAGTCATGCTAAGACATTTTTCTATAAATTCTTTAGGTTTATCTATAAAATCTAAAACCCCACAACAAATAACTTTATCAAATTTTTTAGTTGTTTTATATTGTAAAAATCCGTCTTCTATTATTTCTATATTTTTTATATTTTCATCATCAATTTTTTTCTTCATTATATTTATCATCTCTTTTGAAGGTTCTATTGCAGTTAATTTTCTAACTTGTCTTGCGATATTTAAACTATAATATCCAGTTCCAGCTCCTATTTCTAAAACTATGTCGTTATTTTTAAGATGTTTTTTAAATAATTTAATCAATATATTTTTCTCTTGTACTCTTAATGTTTTTATTATTGGGTATTTTGTTACAGCAGCATCATATATATTAGCATATTTTGATTCCATGTATGGATTATTCATTAATCAACCTCTTTTTTATTTGACTGTCTTGATTTTTTTAACTTCTTTCTTTAACCATTCATTCCAATCAAAAAATATTTGTTTGCTATCTAAATAACCTTTCTTTTGTCTAATCTCGTCAGATATTTTATGAAATTCATCATTTGCCTTAACTGTAAAATCGGCTTCCAATAAAATGTCCAGTTTACTCTTATCTGCAACATCTACAAGTTGCTTTTTTATTTTTGCTCTTAATAATATATTGTCCCATACTGCATCCCAATTTCCAGCCCACTCTTTTACATTAGCAGCTATATTTTTTATTATTTCGCTATCACCATTAATTAAATTATCAGTAGGTTCAAGCATATCTGTTTTTGAATTATATCTCATCAAATCAACAAAAGCTCCTTCCTTTAATGGGTCATCATCCCATTCTTTTCTAACTTCGGTTATGCTTACTATTCTTCTTTTACTATGTAATCCATCAGCTGTTTTGATCGGATTTGCAACAACAATTATATCTGTAGCTTTAAAACTGGTTTTAGGAACTCCAAGATCATTAACAACCCTATCAAAAACCCCATATGGACTATCTCCATGTATCGTTCCAGCAACAACATTGGCCAAAGCTCCAACCCTCATCGCTTCGTATAATGCTAAAGCTTCCTTGCTTCTAACTTCTCCAATAATTAAACTTGAATCTCCCATTCTCAAACTTGTTCTTATCCCTTCATCAGCAGCAAATTCTGTTCCGCCAGCAACAGCTAACGCAGCTCTAACTTTTAATGGTTGAATATTATATCCCAATTTTCTTAAATAATCTGTAGGTAATTCAAGCGTGTCCTCTACTGTTATTATTCTATATTTTCTCATAATCTCAATTAAACAACTTCCCAATAAACTTGTTTTTCCTGAGCTTCTTGTTCCAGCTATTAATAGACTTCTACTTCCATCAATTAAAAAACTTATTAATCCTGCTCCTAAATCACTTATCATTTTATTCTTAATATAAAGTGATAATGTCCAAGGTTTGTCTCTATGTCTTCTAAATGCATATCCAAGTCCGTGTGGGTTTAATGGACTCCCGACAATAGCAACTCTGGCTCTTGCCCCAGGAATAATTAGTTCAGTATCCAATACCGGATTAGCTTCATCTAATGGTCTTCCCGAAATAATTCTAAACTTTGTTGCCCACCCCAATCCGTCATCTCTGCTTGGAATAATATTTGTAACACATTCGCCATAATCTTGATGTACAATAAATATAGGTGTTTCTCCTATTGGCCCATTAATTACAACGTCTTGTATTTTAATATCTTTTAACAAAATTTCTAGCAAACCAAATCCTACTGTATATCTAACCAATATTCTAGCTAAATTCTCAATCTCATCATATTTTAAATCAATTCCTTTATTTTCTGCTAATTCATTAATTAAATCTCTCCCTATATTAAAAAAAGTTTCTCTCATTCTTTCAATATTAACAAACTCTTCAGCTTTCGGTTGATGTTCGCTCAAAACACTTCTCGCTAAATCCAATAACATATATTGATCTTCAGTCAATTTAAATTCAGGAGGACTTAAATGATATAATGTCTTAATGTCATCTTTTAAATTAAATAACATGACATTTGTATCATCATCAATGTTGTAAGCATCAATCTCTCTTGCTGTCAACGGAGGTTCTGCCATTAACCTAGTTAACATAAAGTCTGGAGTGATATTTGGTTTAAACACTGTTCTGTAAATTGCTCTTTCACCTATTACATGTCCTGCTAAAAACGGTTTAACCAAACCAACTAATTTTGTATTATCAATTAAGTTATAGACATATAACAACAATCCTAGGTATCTTTTTGTATTTTCCATAACCTCTTTATTTTCTGCTTTTTCTAGATTAATTCTTTCTTCTCTTATTAATCTCTTTAATTCAACATATGCTCCTATAGGGTCGCTCTTTAATAGATTTAGCACAATATCTTGGATTAATGCTTGTCTTCCAGAATAGTTTCCATAATCAGTTATATTAGAACTCTCAAGCAATATTCTCTTTTGTTTAACTAAATGATTATAGACAATCGCTATTTCTTTAAGCATTTTTGTCTGTTCTTGATCATACTCATAATTCTTCTTCTGATAAAATATTATTCTAGAAACATTTAAAGATTGTAATATTTTTTCTACAGTATCGCTCATACAAACTGCGCTTCCTTCTAAACTAGGACTTAAGTTTACATTCTCATAATTAATGTACATAACATCTTCTTCTCCCTCTTTTGAAACCTCGTAATCCCCAGGTTTTATTTTTTTTCCGAATAGCATATTACCACTTTATATAAACAACATAAGCTTTATTACATTATATAAGGTTTATCCAATTAAAATAACTTTCGTTTATGAAAAAAGATGACTGATCAAGATTCCCAATATACAGAAGAATATTCCTTAGTTTCTGACTTCGATGCAAGGATTCGTATTTTGGAAACAAAATATTCACTGGTTAGAGAAAGAATGTTTGTTATAAATCAAAATATGATCGATGAATATAAAAAACTTTCAGAGGATATGCATCTTCTTCAATCAGATTTAAAAGATTTAAAAGACACACTTTTTGAAATAAAAGAAACAACAAGACAAATAATAAAAGAATTGGAAACTTTCTCAAAGAAAGAAGATGTTAAGGTTTTAGAAAAATATATTAACTTCTGGAACCCCCTAAAATTTGTTACAGAAAAAGAAGTAATTGAATTAATAAAAAAGATTCCTAAGAAAAGTGTAAAAAAAGAGGAAATTCAAAAAAATGAATAATAAAAAACCTGGAGTAGATGATCTTAAAAGAAAGGGGTATAATTATCAAAAAATATCTCAGGCTATAGATCAAACAAATATGAAATCTGCTACTGAAATCCCCTTTGAAGATCAATCTCCAGATATTGATTTTCCAACACCACCAATTCCATCAGGATCAAATATGGAAGAAGCTACAGACTTACCCCCATTGCCACCACCAAGAATGGCAACAATTCCAATGCAAGAAATGGAAAGATCTCAATTTCAACAATCATCTAATCGTGAAAGTATTGAAAGAATGCAGGAATTAGCTGAATCAATAGTTCAAGAAAAATGGGAAGATCTTGTAAGAAATATAGGTGATATTAATCTTTTCAAAGAAAAAGTAAGAACTGATATAACATCAATAAAGCAAGAAATTATAAGAACACAAGAAAGATTTGAAAATATGGAAAGAGCATTACTTGGTAGAGTTACAGAATATAATAAAAATATCAATATGATAGGTACTGAAATGAAAGCTTTAGAGAAGGTTATGGAAAAGATTGTAGAACCAATGACAGATAATATTAAAGAATTACAAAAAATAACCAATGATCTTAAAAAGAAAAAACTTTAATTTTTCTCTACCACTTGTTGTGAAATTTTTCCAACTGCAAAAGCTGCAACTATTATCAAAAATATTGCCCCTAAAATTCTTGGGTTAAATAATGCTCTCACTGTTTCTCCACCAATAGTTTTTGTTCCAGCTGTTGATGAATATGGGTCAAATGTCCCTTGAAAAACTTGTCCTATAGCAATCGCAAGAATTAGTATTGCAACAATTACTATTGTATTCTTTCCTCCAATCATGCTCCATATCTCATCCATTCCCTTTTCTTTTTCTTTTCCACCTAAAAACAAGAATAATATAAATAACAAAAATAAGAATACAAATAATATAACAAACCAAGGGGTTATGAAGTTAATTAATTCTATAGATTTGGTTGAAAATAATACTATTGTTGCAACAGATATTGAAGCTATCCATTGAAGATTAGAACTTTCTCCAAGCAGTTTAGTAGCTCCCAACATAGCTTTGATTAATACTAATACAAATAAGAAAGTAAAGACAGGTAAAAAAAATCGCAAGAATCCTATGTCTAAAAAGGTTGCCACTATGGTTTCCCCCTTAATCCTTCAAAGAATTCTTTAGCAAATGTATTGGTTCCAGCTCCAGATCCACTTCCTTTAGTAACAAACCCTATTATTAAAACAAAGGCTATAATTGCAAATAATCCTGCTTTGTCTGTATCTGAAAACCTAAAGGGTAAATCCAGTCCTATTGGTCCTGAAAATAAAGCTATAAATACTACTACTAAAGATATCAAGAAAAATATTCCCAATGGCCATCCTTTAAATCCCTCTGTACTTCCACCAAATAATCCAAAGAGTAATAAAAATAACATTACTATGATTATTGCAAGAGCCATATTCGTTAAATAATTGCTCATAATTTCAGTTATTCTAGTATTTACAACAACTATTAATGCAATTACCAAAGCTATAACAGAATTAATATTCGTTCTTGGTTTATTATCTTCATTTCCAAATATTCTTGTTTTTTCTAAAACAGCAAAGATTATTGTAAATACCAATAAGAATGGAAGTATATATGTAAACACTCCATAGTTTTGCCATACTGCAAAATAATATCCTAAATCTGCCAATTTATCACCTTCTTTTTTTTATTTATTCTTCACTCTTGCTCCCTGAAGATTTTGGTTTAGTAATAAACCACATAGTAAGTATTAATACACCAAAGATTATAAATGATGAAACAACGGCACCACCCCAGTTCGCGGTAACATAATCCCATCCCAAATCTAACCAACTTTGGCCTGTGTCCGCCCTTATGGCTCCCAAAAATATTAAAATGACTGATATTAATGTTACAAAAATAAAAAATCTATATAAACTTTTATGGTCTTTAACAAAATCTTTTTCTCCAGATTTCCAAAAAGTTCCAACTAATAATAAAAATGCAATAAATATAGTTAATAATAATATAACATTTGGTAAAGCGTGATTAATCGCAGTAACAACTTTATTTGATACAACTACCAATAATCCTATTACAAAACCTACCATTGAATTTAAGTTTTTCTTTGGTGTTTTTTCATCAGATTCGGTCCCCAATATTCTTGTTTTTTCTAAAATTGCAAAAACCAATGTAAATACTAATAAGAATGGTAGCACTATGTCAAATAAACCAAAATCTTTAAAGAATTGAATTGCATTACCTAAGGGGGTTGCCATATTCACTAAAAATGGTTATTAGTATTTAAAAGTTACTGTTTTTACTCCTCTTTTACTTGCACATCTTCTTCAGTGTAATTTGGTATTGCTGCTTTGTTTATTATTACTACATCCCCTATAGATTTAACCATTTGATGTGGCACAATAACACCTTTAGCTCCGCCCAATATCTTACTTAGATAAGAATTTTTAGTTGCTTTTACTCTCCATCCAAACACTTTGTTGTTGTGTAAGATTGATTCTTCTATGGTTCCAAAATAATATCCAGAATCTGTGTATACCTCCAGACTCATCATTTCACTTATTTTCTTTGTTTGTATCATTTTTTCCTTTCCTCCTCTTTTGCTCATAAAAACAATAAATACATATATTTTTTAACTATTTATACTTTATCCTTATCTAGAATGATGATTAAATATAAAAACCTAACTGTTCTTGGAACCTCTCACATCTCCGTTCAAAGTATTAAAGATGTTTCCTCTTTCATTAAAAATAATACGCCAGATATTATCGCTTTAGAGTTAGACGCTGCAAGATTTATCGCTTTAACAGATAAAAGAGCTAAAAAATCCTCTTTGAAAGATGTGATACATTTAGGTTTAAAGGGATTTATTCTTAATCAAATAGGTGCATATATTGAAAAAAAATTAGGAAAATTGGTTGGTGTTTCTCCTGGTTCGGAGATGAAAGAGGCTATAAAATTAGCAAAAGAATATAATCTAAAAATAGAATTAATAGATCAAAGAATTGATATCACATTAAAAAAATTAACTAAATCTATTACATTAAAAGAAAAATTCAGATTTGTGATAGATTTAATTTCAGGAACATTATACAAAAAGAAGAGAATTAAAATAGATTTAACAAAAGTTCCTGATGAAAGTTTTATTATAGAAATTTTAGAAAAGATTAAATTTAGATATCCCTCTTTCTACAATGTTCTAATAGATGAAAGAAATAAAATAATGGCAAAGAATTTAAATAAGATAATATTAAATAATAAACAAAGCAGCATATTTGCTATAGTTGGAGCAGGTCATCTATCTGGCTTACTCCAGGAAATAAAAAAGAGTGAAGATTAACTTTTCAAAATCAGAGATAAAACATTTAGTAGCAGCTTCTATCATACTTGGGTTTATTTTCTCATTTACAGAATGGGGAACAACAGTATTTAACCCTATAGCAGGTATACAAAATTGGTTAAAGGCAATTATTTTGTCCTTAATAGCATTATTAATTCATGTTTTTGCACATAAATTCTTAGCATTAAAAAGTTATGCTACAGCAGAATTTCGAACATGGTCAATTCAAAGATATGGATTTAGAAAATCTTCCACCTACCCAATAAAAACAGCTGGTTTCAGTATTCCTTTTCTTCCAATTGGAATTATATTATCTCTATTTGTTGCTTTTTTGAGTGCAGGTAAAGGAATATTTGCAGCAGTTGAATCATTTATTATCACTGATGTGAAAACAGAAAAAAGGATTAGCAGAAAATTATCCGAATATTCACCAACATGGATAGAACTTACAGAAACAGAGTTAGCATTCATATCATTATTGGCTCCGATAGTTAGCACATTGTTAGCAGTTATTTTCCTAAATACACCTTTCCATAAATTTGGTTTGATTAATATGTATATCGCTATTTATTCTATGTTTCCTTTCCCTGGATTAGATGGAATAAAAATATTATTTGGCTCAATATGGATTTACTTATTGGGTATATTATTTGTTGGTATTTCTTTGGGATTCGCTTATGGACAAATTTTAAGTTTTATTCCAACTATAATATTAAGCTTAGTATTATCAATAATCCTTACTTTACTTGGAATTTTTTTACTTAATAAATAAACTTAGTATAGATTTCTGTAAAAGCCATATAACCATAATCCAAGTTAAAGCTTGAAATATCCCAAATATAGCCATTATTATAAATATTGCAGCAATAATATCAATAAAACTAGTTATATCTGGCAAAAATGGAAGGCTTTTTATTATTAAGTAAACTACAAAAAACCATGCTGTTGATTCAGCTAATCCAAATCTTAATAAAATAAGATTAATTCCAGCTAATAAATCCAATAATCCCATTAGTTGAATTAACATAATTTTAATAGTAAGAAAAGCTTTAAAAATCTTATCAAATGGTAGAAATAAAAGACTTCACTCCAAGATTATATCAAGAAACAATTTTACATACAGCAATAACTAAAAATACTTTAGTTGTCTTGCCAACTGGACTAGGTAAAACAGGTATTTCGTTGCTTTTAGTAATACATCGTTTAAATAATTTTCCGAGTTCTAAAGCTTTACTTCTCGCTCCAACTAAACCTTTATGTGAACAGCATTATAAAACATTTAAAAAACATACTAATCTAAATGAAAATGAAGTTGTTTTATTTACAGGAGCAATATCACCATTAAAAAGAGAAGAATTATTGAAAAATGCTAAAATAATAATCTCAACGCCTCAAACTATTTCAAATGATATAATTAATAATAAAATAGATTTAGAAAATATTTCTGTTTTAGTTTTAGATGAAGTTCATCGTTCTACAGGAGAATATGATTATGTTTGGGTTGCTAAACAGTTTAATAAAAGATCTAAATATCCTAGAATTCTCGGATTAACAGCATCTCCAGGTTCAGATTT
>DATDYQ010000033.1:0-2850 GCA_035288965.1 Candidatus Nanoarchaeia archaeon | reverse complement strand
TTTATGAATTTCTTTTATAGTTTTATTTTGATCTTTTATGATTTTTGAAGACTCTTCCGGGTTTAAATATACATAAAGATCTAATTTTTTAAGATCATCAAATAAATTTGGGTTGCTTCCATTAATTTCAATTTCTCTTGGGATGGCTATATAATCTTCTTGATTTAACTCGTCTGCTTTTACTTTTGTAATAATTCCATTTCTAATGGTAAAGAATGGATGTTCGGGAGTTACTTTAATTGAATAGTCATTTCCATTATCTAAAAATATTTCAAATAAATTCTTTTTTCTTAGCTTCCATATATGGGTAGCTTTTTTGTTTTCTATTTTTCCTGTATATGGATTAAAAGAAGGTAATAAAATATTTTTATTAGATATGTTAATTATTGCCCCTTCTTTTAGTTCCTCTTCTTCTTCAGTTTCTTCATATTTTTTATATAAATTTTTTATTTCTGGAATTTCCCCATTTCCTAATTGTATCTTGCTTTCTCCATCAACACACTTTCCAGTACCATACAAACCTACAAACATAATTTTTTCTTTTTTTCCTAGACTAAGCTCTTTTTTTTCTCCTCCAAGAATATTTATTATTTCATCATTCAGTAATTTTATAAGATGCTCTTTTTTTTCTATTCCTTTAGCGTATTTTTCACCTTCTTTTTTTATTTTGTCAGATATTTCTTTTACTAAAGAGAGGTTTACATCTGCCATGATTAAAGCTCTTTGCAGGTCTTTTGCTATTGAATCTACAAGAGCTTTATCTACAAATATTGCAGAACTAATTTTATCTACTGATTTTTTTAGTATATTTCCTAATCCTTCTAAAACCATATGAAAATGAGCTAAATTAAGGTTAATAAAGTTGTGGTTTCCACAACTTTATATGATTTAATGGAATGTAATAATATTTAAAAGATATCTTTTATTATTTAATTAATGGATATTGAATTTGAAATAAGGAATATCGGGGTTGTAGAACTTAATACACATTATTTTTCTATAAAGTATAGGGGCTCTAGATTCTTTGAATCTGATAGATATTATCTTATTCGGAAATTAGTTGAGAGGTCTAGAGAATATGAATTTATAGATGGGATTTAACTTTTCCTAAAAACTTAAAAAAGATTATATTTATTCGCTAGTTTTTTCACTGGATTGTTTTCTTAAAATTCTTTGAGAAAGACTATCAATCCTAGCCATTTTTGAATTTGCTGAAGAAATTAGCCTTTTATAAGAATCTTCAAATTCATTTAAATGATTAACATATTTTTGATACTCAATGTAGGCTAGAGAGTTTGGATCCTTTCTATCTATAGATTCCTTATTTTCTGAATACAAAAAATTTATTCTAGAAATTATACTTCCTAATGGTTCATTTATTATATATTAATATATTTAATAAGTATATATTTATTTAGGTTAATGAAATTTTATTTTAGAATTGAATTACCCAAATTCTCCATTGATATATTTTTTTGTTAGATTGTTTTTTGGGTTGTTGAAAAGATCATCTGTTTCTGAAAATTCAGCTACTTTCCCGTTTAACAAATAGGCTGTATAGTCTGAAACTCTTTTTGCCTGATGCATATTGTGTGTTACAATTATTATTGTCATTTCGTTTTTTAGCTTTTTTAGTAAAGACTCTATTTTTGCTGTAGCTATTGGATCTAAAGCGGAACATGGTTCATCCATTAGTATAACCTCTGGGTTGATAGCGAGTGCTCTAGCAATACATAACCTTTGTTGTTGCCCACCAGAAAGTTTGAATGCAGAGATTCCTAGCCTGTCCTTTACTTCATCCCATAAGTCAGCTCTTTTCAAAGATTCTTCCACGATTTTTATTACTTCTTGTTTGTTTTTTATTCCTTGCACCCTTAAACCATAGGCAACATTTTCAAATATTGACATTGGGAAGGGGTTTGGTTTTTGGAAAACCATTCCTATTTTTTTTCTTAACTCAGTTACATCAATAGATTTATGATATATGTTTGAATTATTAAATATTATATCTCCATTTATTATTGATGTGTTTATTAAATCATTCATTCTGTTTATACATCTTAATAATGTTGATTTTCCACATCCAGATGGACCTATAAGTGCAGTTATTTTATTTTCATGTATATTAAGATTAATTTTTGAAAGTATTTGTTTTTTACCATACCAAAAGTCTAAATTATTAATATTAATTTTATCTACCATTCTTTTTTATTCCTTATTTTATATCTTATTATAAATGCGCTTAAATTCATTATAAATATTACTGATAATAATACTAGTGCTGTTCCTAAAGCGTATTGTTCTGCATAAGGGCTTGAGTGTTGAGTTGCTAGAATAAATATATGGTATGGTAGCGCCATAAATTTATCAAGAGGAGAAAAAGATAAATAGCTAATATAAAATGTTGCTCCAACAATAATTATTGGGGCTGTTTCTCCTAATGATCTTGATATTCCTAGTATTGAACCTGTTATAATACCTCCAGAAGCATTTGGAATTACATTTTTCTTTATTGTTTGCCACTTTGATGCGCCTAATGCATAACTTCCTTCCCTAAATGAATCTGGAACTGCTTTAAGAGCTTCTTCTGTTGAGGCTATTATCCATGGTAGAGTCATACATCCTAATGTTAATGAAGCAGATAGTAATGAACCTCCAAGATTAAATAATAATACAAAGAATGCAAGTCCAAATAATCCATATATAACTGATGGAACTCCTGCAAGATTTCTTATTGATAGTTTTATTGATTTTGTTAAAATATTTTCTGGAGCATATTCATGAAGGTATATTGCGGTGCATACGCCTAAAGGTATGGAAACAATTGACACTCCAAATCCAAGCATTATT
>DATDYQ010000032.1:0-2699 GCA_035288965.1 Candidatus Nanoarchaeia archaeon | reverse complement strand
GCAAAGAAAATTAAAAAATTTCTAGAGGAAAAATATTCAACTAAAATAGAATTAGATGAAGTTATGCAAGTTCTTCCAGCTGGAGATATAAAAATAAATTAATCATATCCTTCATCTATTTCATTCATTACTTCTTGAGTTGATTTTTTAAGTTTTAATGTACCAAATGCTTCTTTTATTTTATTCATTGGGCCAATTAAAACTTTTTTTCTAAAACGTTTATTTTGTTCGCCTACCATATCAAAAAGAAATATCTAGTCTTTTATTAAATTAACAATAAAATAACATCCTCTTGTATTCTATAAATAACAAATCCACAACCGCTAGTCCAAAACAATCAACTTTATAAGCAACCTATTAAAAAATTGCTGTTACTTCCAGTTCATACTTTATTTTGCCATTCTAAGTCATATAAACATTAATTTCTTAAAATTTAACACCACTCCAAAATGGCTAACCATAGCTTTATATATTTTAATACTATAAAAGCATTATGGCTGAAATTGACAGAAAAGAGGTTAGATTAGATAAAATAGTTCCATCTGTTATGGAATCTGGAAAAACAACTAGAACAACTTCTTACAATCAAAAACCAATAGAAGAAAAATCTTCAATAATTAAATTAGTTCCTGGAATTATAGAAAAGGGAATTGATAATGTCAACCTTTCAATGTTTGATGAATCAGCAAGAAATGAATTATTAAATGCTGTTGGAGAAGAATACATAAAAAAAGGCAAATATCCTGAAGCAGTAAAGGTTTACGCTTTAACAAAAAATAAATTAATGCTTTCAAAAATAGGTGATATGTATAAAGATGAAGTAAAATATGATAAAGCAATAGAAGTTTATTCTTTAATTAATGATAGAGAAAGATTAATGCATATTGGTGAAAAATGCTTAAGAAATGGAGACTTAGCTTTCGCTGCTAAGGCATTTATTGGTTTAAATGATGTTGATAGATTACAAGCCATTGGAGAAGAATGGCTTAAACGTGAAAGATATGATTTTGCTATCGAACTATTCAATGAAATTGGAAATACTCAAAGGTTAATTCAAATTGGAGATATTTGTTTGGAAAAAAGACAATATGCTTACGCTGCTCAGGCTTTCGAGCTTTCTAAAAATAAAGATAAATTAAGCAAATTGGGTGATGTCTGCTTTAATGAAGGATTATATAACACTGCATTTAAACTTTATTTGCTAGCCGAAAATCAAATTATGATACAGTTTTTAAAAGAAAATTTCCCTGATAAGATCTCAATAGATGAATTCAGGGGAGAACTGTAAAAAAGAGGTAAAAATGGCTGAAAGTGTTAAGGGTAAATCTAGAGCTATCTTAGAAAAATTAAAGGCTCAAGAATCAAGACCGCAAATAAAATTGGAAAGTTATTCTGGCTTTACTCCAGAGAGAAGAGAACAAAGAAAACAAGTTTCTGAACAAAAAATAGAAGCTAAATCAATCTATCAATCTAAAGTTGAAACTATTCTAAATAAAATGGCTGATAGAGAATACAAAATGAAAAATGGCTCTGATTATTTTACTCATTATTGGGATTATAAAAAATTAGAAAATGATTTGCTTGCTGCCATACAAGAAATGGAAAAGTTTGATGACAAACAACTTCCCCCTTCTTTAAAAAGTAAGATTGAAGCAAAAAAGATTTCTATAGAAAAAAATCAAGAATTAGAAAAAAGAAAAAATGCTCCGCCAAAAGGAACATTTAATCCTGAAAATTTAGATAGATGAACAAAACAAAGAAAAAATTATTAAAAAAACTTAAAAAAGAAAAGAAGTTAACTGAGTGGGCAATAGATTTGCAAAGAACCGGAAGACAAGATAGATTTAAAGAATTAAAAAAGAAGGGATTAATTTAGCAATAATTAAGCAACTTTCTTTGTCATCAATCTTCTAAAATCTGCTGGTAAGTACAATTGTTTTTCATCATCAAATAAAAGTTCTAATCTGCCATCAATTGGAGAATTAATTTGTATTCGTTTTAGTAAATCAATAGATATATTATATACCTCTCTAGCTTCAATATCACTTGGACCAGTATGATCTCCACTCTTAATACTAACAATTTCCATTTTTCTTTCAAAGGATGAATCATTCAGCCGGTATTGTATAACCCTATTTGGCAGATTTAATACTTTAACAAAGGGTGGTATTTCAGTATCATCTATATAACTTCCTTCAATTCTAGCATATAATGTATTGTTCAATCCATAATCATATTGTGCTCTAAAATGTTTTCTCTGCCTCATAAAAAAATCAAAAACTATGTGATTCGCTAAATTAGAATCATATCTTCCAATTTTGGTCTCAAAAACTATTCTTCCATTTACATAATGTGTCATAAATATAATATTATCAAAAATTATTTAAACCTATCTTTTACAACCCAAAACAACTTTTATATTTATAAACTTCAGCATATTTGCTAATTAATATTAATTTATTCACCTTAGTTTCAATCCTCATGTCTTGTTTAGCTTTAATGTCTTTAATAAAACTACAAAAATCACTTGTACTCTTCATTTTATTTATATAATAATCTCCAGTCAATATTCTTAAATCATAATCATCAACATCTTTCTTCTCTACATTTCCTTTAGTTATTAAAAAGTTCATATCATTTCTTACTTTTCCATTACCATCATAAAAAGAGAATAAAACTCTAGCATCATCAGGTAATTT
>DATDYQ010000031.1:0-22814 GCA_035288965.1 Candidatus Nanoarchaeia archaeon | reverse complement strand
GATACAATGAGAATAAAGGTAATGAACTTTAATGTTTTGCATGGTTTTCATACTCCTGAAAATGTTCCCTTTGAACCTCCATTTACTCTAAATGAGCAAAGACTTAAAGCAGGTCAAGAAACAGTTTTAGATGAAAATCCTGATATTTTAGTTCTTACTGAAGCTTGTTTTGGTGGAAGAGGTTATAAAGGTGTAAAAATGGATTATCAAAAACTTTTTGGATTCCCACATTTTCATTACACTCAAACACCTGGAGAGTGGGGTTATGCCGTTCTATCTAAATTTCCTATAATAGCATCAGAAGAAAATATAAAACATTTTCAACCCCATATCAGAACACAGATAGATTCTCATGGGAAAATCCTTACTTTAGATATTGCTCATCCTCACCCTTCTTTAACCGAAGATGAAAAAATTAGATACTTGGGAGAAATGTTAAAAACTCACCCACCTAAAAATTATATATTACTCGGAGATTTAAATTCATTATCACATCAAGATTTATATGATAAAAATAGATTAATTGAAGGATTTAGAAAAGTATTCGGAGAGAATACACAAGCTATTATTGATGGAATGTTAAGAGGAAAAACAATTCCATATATTACATCACAAGGTTTAATTGATACACATAAAGCTATTCATCCAAATGGAATTGATTCTACAATACCAACAGATTATCTATCTGAAGATAAAAGATCTGGAATCAGAATTGATTATATATTCTGCTCTCCTGATTTAAAAATTGAAGATGCTTATGTTGTTAAAAATAATTCTACTAACCAAGCATCAGATCATTATCCTGTAGTTGCTGTATTAAATACTAAATAATTATTTATAAATTTCTTTTATCATCTCAATATACATCGCATTACTCCATAACTGATCTTTACATCCTAAACTTCCTTGTTCAATAGCAGAAGAAATCTCAGCATGTTTTCCAATAATTCCATGCCATAATATCTCATCTGTACTTGCTTCAACAATTTTCTTGATATAATTGCTAAATTTTCTTTTATTTAATCTATTCATAACTAAAGCAGCTAAATTATTTAAGAAATACCATGAATCTCCCCTATGATAGCTTTTATAATTTGCTCCAGTATGTCTTTCATGGAATAATGGACTTTTCTTATCTATGCTACTCAATCCACCCCAATCAAGCCACAAGTTTCTTAACAAATTCTCAAAACATATTTCCCATTCTTTCTTATTTAATAATTCAGGATATAGATAATAAACAATAAAAGCATTCGGTCTTAAAGTTCTGTCATTTAATCCATCATTTAATATATTTCCATCCCAAAAAACTAATCTCACTTTTTCTCTTAATATTCTTTCACTTTCCCCATATATCTTGTCATATTTGCTTAGAAATCTAAACATGCTTAATCTTAAAGCCTGCATCTCCAATCTCACTCCATCCCTACCATCTGATATTTCTTGCGTATCCATCCAAGTTTCTAATGCATTATTAAATGCAAATCCATCTTTAGTAAACTTCTTGATTAAGACATGGGCATTTTCCTCTAATCTTTTAATTATGTTTTTGTTTAAATCTCTTTTTTTCTGCATATATTCATTTACTCTAAAATAAAGCCAACCTATACTATCAGCATTCTGTAAATCTGTATCTGGAAATCTATTGGGTAATCTTCCATTGGGCAATAGACTATTAACATCTCTTAATATTATATATTTCGTTAATTTATAATCATTAATCATCATTAAAGCCTTCAAGCTTATTAGCTCATCTCTAGTCCAATATTGAAAAAACCAAGGATATCCACCTATTAGTCCTTTATCTGTAGCCATCTCATTTAAAGATATTATAGCATTTTTATAAGCGGTATTTATCTTTTCATCTTTTAGTTTTTTAGTTAATAATTTCTTGACATTTCTTTCTTGTAAAGCTTTTAATTTCTTCATATTCTTCAAAACATAGTTATTTTCCTTAATTGCTTTACTTTTATCTATAGAGAAAGAAAAGACAAATTCCTTTCCCTCAAGATTAAATGCATGGAAAACAAATCTTTCCCAATGACCAGAATCTCTTGTTTTATCAAACTCATAAAATCTAGGAACCCAATTCTCTATTTTAGCCATTTCATAATCTTTACTTCCTATAACAAGATAATTAGTAAATTCAACTTTATCAGGCTCACTATCCTCGCTTGGATTTGTTTTCTTTACATATTCAACTATTATTTTACCATTTTCTTCAAATATATTATAAAACCTTCCAAAATTCCTCATATCATAACTTCCCCTTATATCTAATAGAACTTCAATCCAGTCTTTATTTTTAAGTTCATAAACAAAAGTATTTAGCTTGTCAAACATAAAGAATTTTTCAGTATTTGTATCCTTCTCTCTTTCAACATAGCTTCCATGATTTACTACTTTTCTAATCTGTCCCTTCAATATTACATCTTCTATAACTTTAAACATTATTCCATTTTCATTGAAAAATATTCCTTCATATCTAGAACTAAAGTGATTGCTTAAAAAACAATAACCATTATTTTTATTAGCTAAAAGAAAACCAATATTCTCCTCACTATCTTTACTCACTTCTTTTTTTCCTAAAGCATGTACTACTTTCATCTATATACCTTTTCTATTGCAAGATTATGTGCGTTTATATAATTTGTTATAAGCTTTTTCCAATCCAAAAGTGATGAAACCCTCTTCGCTTCCACTTTATTTTTAATCCTATCATTCTTATGTAACATTGAATATCCATATAATATCTTAAATAACTCATCAGCATGTTCTTTTCTTGTTTTATTCATCATATTTAAAACAAATATACCAGGATGTTCTCTGTCCACTTTATCTTTGATAAATAATCCAAATCCTCCAACATCAGTTGTTATGGCAGGAACCCCCAAAGCAGCTGTTTCTAATGGGGTATACCCCCAAGGTTCATAATAACTTGGGAATATTCCTAAATGACTTCCCATTATAGCTTCTTCATAATTTAAATCAAGTAAAGCATCAGCTCCGCTCAAATAAATAGGATAAAATATAACTCTGACTTTATCATCTTGTTTATTGAGTAAATTAAATTTAACAAAACTGCTTAATATAGCATCATTATCATAATTAAGATCATGAGTGCATAGGCTTGGTTGTCCTTTCTTTAAAAATTTTAATATTTTCATTTTTAATTCAAATAAACTGGAATTATCTAATAAACTATCTGTTGAACACAATCCATTATCACCATTACCTTCTTTCATTATTAAATCTCTTATTAATCTGCTTTTTATATCAGGTAAACTTTCTTCTATACTATCCTGTACATCTTTGAAATAATTTCTATTTTCAATTAATTCTTGCTTTATTCTTATGGTATCTGTTGGTATCCAAAAGAAAACAACAATGTTCATTTCAGAATTTTCTTTTTTCAAAGCTTCATTTAATTTTGCTAAAGCTTCTATTGTAACATCAATTCCTTTATTATGGAATTCATACCTTCCTGAAATAAAGAATATCAATGTATTTTCCAAATTTAGAGTATAATATGGCAAGAAATAATAACTTAAAAACTCTTTTATCTTATTCCTATATAATATATGTTTAACAGCAACTTCTTCATAACTAGGGTATTTTCCAATATTCAATCCATTTTCCAATATTATATCAGGATATCTTTCAAGGAAATGTTCACATTCTAATGCCGTTATCTTACTAACTGAAGTAAATACATCACAATTTTTAGCACATTTCTTTTCCAATAAGAATTTAGCTTGTATGCCATATTTATAAGCTTCTTCGACTGGATTAATTCTTTTAATATCATTATATATATCTATATTATTCATGTCTAAAGTTCTTCCAAGAATTGTTGCATGTGTGGTAAATACAGTTCCGACTTTAACATTATTCTTCTTTAGATATAATAATCCAGGTCCAGATAAATATTCATGGAAATGAGCAACTATCTTTTTATCAAATTTATTTTTATATCTTTCAATAAACTTTCCAACACAATAACTCCATATCATTGTTTCATCAAAATCAAAATAGTTTGTATTCAAAGAATCTATTTTATAATTATCCCATAATTCTTTTTTAATGCTATTTGTCCAATAAGTGTAGTTAATGAAGTCTATTAAAATTACTTTAGGCTCTCCCTTTATTAACCATTTTCCATAATGGCAAATTATTCCTTCCTTCTTTAGATCTTCAAATATTTCTATTAATTCATCTGGTGGACTTTTTTCATCAAAAGTTCCTATTATCTTGTTCAAAAAGTAAGGTCCTATTAAAAAATAATTTTCTCCATGTAACTGTAATTCAGACTCTGCCTTACTCTTTATTACTGTATATATCCCTCCAACTTTATTACACACTTCCCAAGATACCTCGAAGAGGCATTCTGTCTTTTCTTCCATTTACTTTAACATTCCACTTAGTGTATTTAATCTCTCACTTACTTTCTTGATTGCAGATTCTCTATTTCTTGCCTTTAACATTTCTTTTGCTAAGAAATCATCATTAACAACATCTCTTAGCCAGTTTACAAAATCATTTCTTTCACTATTTACATGGTATTTGTATGAATCTTCATCCATCATCTTCAATGCGATATGTAATTCATCCAAGTTTTTTATTGTTACTCCATTTTTCGCCCAAAACACCTTATCTTGTTCACAATCTTGCAAGATTCTTCCTGCTTCTTCTTTCGAAATTCTTTTTCTCATTTTCAAGCCTCCAATTTTTTATTCTTATCTTTAGATCCGCCAATACATTCATATAAGCAATAAATGCATCATGCGGTGTATCATAAGGATTAAAATATTTGTGCACATCTCCATCATTAAACCATTTTGTGCACATATAATAGAAATGATCACTTGTTTGTAATCTTCTCCATAAATTAGCGAATTCTTCATTTCTAGTTTGTATTATTTCTTGCCCAACTTCATACAATTTTCTTATAGCTAACATTTGCATATTATTTCCAATCCAAGCGCTTAAATCTCTTTCAACATCAGCCCATGAAACAATATTGTGTACATCTAATTCGGATACAGTATCATAATTTTTTACAACTTCACTTGGAGTCATGAAATTGTTATCATTATTTTTTAATATTTCAAAAGGTAATTGCTTAAAGAATTCAAATATTCCCGTATCTTCCCATTGATGTTCTCCCAAAGTTTCATAATCTAAAAATAAATTTACAACATTTCCATTACCATTTACTGCATTAATCCAAGCAGCATATTTCTCAGCGTTTAATGGCCACTCATTCCAGTCTCTTGAACTGAATCTGAATGCTACATCATCACTTAATTTATAATTCTTTAATAATAACTTTATTTTTCTAGTTGTTTTTGGTCTATACAAGAAATTAGGACTTCTCCATTGCAATATATGGTCAGCTCCTTCTCCTAAGATTCCTTTATATCCCATGTTTTCTATGAAATTAGCTAACTCATTATTATAAACTAATTCTGTATTTCTGAATATTGTAGGAATCTGCTTAAATTCTTTTTTTATCAATCTTTTATGCATATTTATTTGTTCTTTAAACTCCCCTTTTGAAAATAAAAATGACAATGAATGATAATAAGTTTCAGACAAAAATTCAACATTTCCTGTTTTGCTTAAATCTTGGAAACTTTGTATTACTTCAGGTGCATGATCTCTTAATTGCTCAAATAAAACTCCCGTCATAGAATAACTAACCTTAAATTTTTCATCTGTTTTTCTTATTAATTCTAACATCATTTTATTTGAAGGCAAGTAACATTTTCCAGCAACTTTTTGTAAAACACCAATATTCTTCATATCATCAAAATAATTCTTAGCTCTTCCAATATCAAATACTTGATATTTATTTAATCTATAAGGTTGATGCAATTGAAAATAAAAGCAAACACTTACCATTTTCCACCCCCTAAAACATGATTATAAACTTCTATACATTTTTTTGCAGAATTATCCCAAGTGACATGTTCTAATTCCTTTTTACCATTTTCTTTTAATTCATTATACAAAACATTATTATCCAAAATTCCTAGAATTTTATTTGCCATCTCATCTACATCCCAAAAATCTACAGTTAGACAACTATTAACAACCTCAATAACTCCAGATTGTTTTGATACTATTACGGGAGCTCCGTGTCTTATAGCTTCCAATGGGACTATTCCAAAAGGTTCAGAAACAGATGGAACAACAACTAAATCTGCTAGCTTAAAAGCTCTGTTTGTTCCTTCTCTATTTAAAAAAGCAGTAAAAAATACTTTATCTCCAATTCCTAGATTAGCACTTTCTTCCACTATCCTAAACCACATATCACCATTTCCAGCAACTACAAATCTTACATCATCTCTTACATCTAAAATTCTTTTAGCTGCTTTTAAAAAATAATCTGGGCCTTTTTGTAAGGTAACTCTTCCGAGAAATAAAACAATCTTATAATTTTTATTTAAATTAAATGTTTCATCACATTCATAATCCCCAAATTCAATAGCATTATGAACAACTTCAATCTTATCCGGATTTATAAAATAATAATGAGTTATAACATTTTTTAGATAATTACTAACAGCTATTATCTTATCAGCCCTTTCCATACCATATTTCTCCATTTGATAGATAAAATTATTTGGGTTATCTCCAGTTCTATCAATTTCTGTAGCATGTACTTGAACAATTAATGGTTTTCTTTTTCCTTTTTTAAGAGAAGTTTCTTGAGCTAAAATTCCAGCCCCAAAAGTCATCCAATCATGACAATGGATTATATCAAATTCCTCATTTAAAGCTATTTTTGCAGCTGCTTTGGTATATCTTGTAACCTCACTAGCTAAACTACTTCCATAAATAAAAGCTTCATTCCCAGCCAAACTTTTCAGATAATTTACCTTTTCATTATATTCTTTAGAATTTAAATATGGAGTTAATATGCTATTAATCTGAATTATCTTTACATCTTCACTAGTTTCAGAATCAGCAAAAACAATATTCATATAATCTTGTTTTATATCTTTTTGACCAGAAGGCAATACAAATGTTATTTTAACATCTTGTCTACTTAATCCTTTTGTCAGTCCATGGCAGGCAATCCCTAATCCTCCGCTATACAAGGGAGGTAGTTCCCAGCCAAACATTAAAACCTTCAACCATCTACACCTCTTTTCTCTTAAGAATAGTAAATTAATTACTATATAAATGTTTCCTAGGATTTTTAATTTAACTTTTAAATTTTAATCCTAAATTAAGATTAACAATAGTTAATAATCTGTTTAGAGTTTATAACCTTGAATTATGCAAATTTCTTTATTTTAGATAATATTAAGTTAGTTATAGCCTTTAATTCAGCTTTATCTTTCGCTTCAGCCCTAAAAGAGATTAAATCTTCAGTATTACTGGCTCTGATTAGTGCCCAACCACCCTTAAAATAAATCTTTAAGCCATCAAAATTACTCTTCCTTTTGTTTCTTAATAAAGTATTTAACTTTTTAACAATATCCATTTTATTTTTTGACTTAATTCTAATTTCATCAGTTAAATAATAATTCTTTCTTAACTCTCTTAAATCATTAAAAAAGCCCCTATTTTTGTTTATCATTTCAATAATCCTTAATCCAGCATATAATCCATCATCATAATAAAAATTTTCCTTAAATCCAAAATGTCCTGAAAATTCCCCAACCAAATCAACTTTTTCTTTTTTTGCCATATTTATTATATAAGAATGCCCAATCTTCCCCAATATTGGCTTTCCTTTATACATTTTAACCACATCTTTAACAACACTTGAACAAACATTTGTATAAATTACTTTAATTTTCTTTTCCAATAATATAGAATGTGATAACATGGCTAATAAAAAATCATTATCTATAATTTCACTATCCTCCGCTATCAATCTTACTCTATCCCCATCCCCATCAAATGCCAACCCAAAACTAGCTCTTTTTCTTACAACTTCTCTTCTTATATCTTCTAAACTATTCTTAATCATAGGATTAGCAATGTGGTTTGGAAATCTTCCATCAGGGTCTAAATGCAATCCATAATAATTTATTTTTAACTTTTTTAGGGCTTTAATAAAATAAGGTCCAACAATCCCATTACCGCTATCAATAATTATTCTTAATCTTTTTTTTACTTTAATGTCTTTAGTTATCCAATTAATATATTCCTTACTATAATTCTTTAAGATAATGTTTTTTTCTTTATATTCAACATTAATCAATAAACCTGCAATATCCTCAATTTCTTTTATTCCATTTTCATAAGTTAGATTATTTGTTCTATTAATAAATTTAAATCCATTCAATTCCTTTCCTAGGTGGGAAGCGGTTATCATAACTCCAGAATCTTGGCTATAATATTTATTCATAACAAAATAAAACAAAGAAACAGGAACAACACCAATATCTATAATTTCTGCATCTATCCCGTAAAGAAAGCTATTTTTTAGATTTTCCGAACTTAATCTATTATCTCTTGCTATAATAATCTTTTTTGCATTTGTAATTTTTTGAAAAGCATAACCTATCTTTTTAGCCAATTCATCTGATAACTCTTTTCCATATATCCCTCTTATATCATTTGCTTGAAATATTTTCATTTTCTATAAAACTTTGCAGCTTGCTCTGGGCTTACTGTATTTATTATCACTCCAGTTTCTAGTTCAAAACCAGCAAAAACAGCCAATCTCGGAGCTATTTTAACATGAAAGTGCGAATTTCCATGCTTTATCGAGTTATGGAAATACATATCATAGCTTGAATTTATTGATCTTAATTTTCTTAAGGCTTTTAATATAATCTCACTTAATTCAAATAATTCATTTTCATTTAATTGTCTTAAATCTTTTACATGTCTTTTAGGCAATATTTTAAGCTCATAATGATATCTAGAAGCAAATGGGGTAAATGCCACAATATTCTTAGTTTCATAACATCTTCTAATACTTTTTGATTCTATTTCCAAGATATCACAATGAACACATTTCTTCCTTGCTTTTGATTCTTCAAGTATATGTTTAGGAATAAAATCTAATCCTACTAATTGACAATGAGAATGTTGGATACTCGCTCCAGCATCCTTTCCATGATTTTTAAATAAAGCTATATGCTTAATTTTATTATCTTTTTCAACAATATTTAATCTTTTAATAAAGAATTTTAACAACATTAATAAATGACTTTCATCAAAATCCCATAACTGCTTTTTTTCATCATTACTATCCACAATTATTTCATGAATACCATAAGTATTTTTTTCAACAAGATATTTTTTACTTTTTACATTACTTTTTTTATTATTTACGGCAGGAAATTTATTATAGAAACTTCTTAATTCCCAAACATCTCCATGTTGCACTCTCCCTGTTTCTTTTGGAGTTAACTTTTCATTTCCAACACAAAAATAACATACCTTTCTTTTCTTTGCAATAAGATTTGGTCTTTTTTCTCTATTAGTTGATATTAATGTCCATCTATCAAGCAAATAATCTTTTCTTAAAGAAGACATTTCATCACCTCTTTATTAATAATTTATAATTCAATATAAAAAGCTTTCTAATGCAAAATCTCAATACTATATATAGTATATAATATATAATAGTAAACTTTATAAAATGATAATTTGCCAAAAATTATATGCCAAAAGACAATTTAGAAGATGAAGATATTTACGCAGAAGAAGGCATGGAAGACGCAATAGACGGCGATGAAATTGACGAGGTTGAACAAGGTTTCATGAAGGGTTATAAAGAAAGAGACATGGCAAAATGTTCACAATGTGGCCGTATCTTAGATGACGAAGATGACCTAGTTGAAATGGAAATTGACGGAAAACTAAAGCGCTTCTGCTCGGATCGTTGTGCAGATAAATATCAAGAACGTGATGAAGAAGAAGAGGAAGAAGAATAAATAAAAATTCTCTTTTTTAACAGCTACTTTGCTCCTTTCTGTTTTAACTTTTTTCTAATTTCATCTGCTTTTTCTTTAAATCCAAATTCTTTACCTGTTTTTAACACCTTATAAGATGTAAATGTAAATATCAAGAAAGCTAAACTTATAAAGATATAATAAACATATCTTAAACCAATACTTTTTATTAAAATATTAACTATATTTATTCCAGAAGCTATTACAATTACAATTAAACTTAGTAAATAAAGCAAAGTCTGTTTCCTTAATGAACTTCCCGGAGCCAAATTTGACAAAGCCATCGAAGTCCAGATTATAGATAATACCCCAAATGTAATGGCCAAAGCTCCAAATGCAATATCAACATTCTTTATTAATTTAAATATAGCATATAATCCAGCTATTATAGCAATAACCTCAATTACAATAATGAAATACTTATTTACCATTCTTTTTCACCTCTTATTCTCCAAAGTCAAATGAAACATCACAAAATTGCGATAATTTATCTATCAACTCTTTATTAGCTCCTTTTTCTAAACTTATTATTATTCCTTTAACACCCCATTCCCTCATCTTTCCTGCTAAAAAATGAATAAACTTTGCTATAGTTCCAGGTTGATTATAAATTAATAATGTGCTTAATGAATCAAAAAACACGAATTTTTTCTCACTAGGAACAGCTCTCACAGCTTCATCCATTGCCACACTTATATCGCTTAAATTTTCTGGACTTCCTATGTATAAACAGTCTTTTGTTTTTTCTAATTTCTTATCTTTAGTGCTAGTAACTGCATCTATAAATAATATTAAGCTAGAATCAATTTTCTCTTTTTCAAATATACTCTTTAATGTTTTATAAGGCTTATTTAAAGTTATATAAACCCCAGGAATTTTTTCATCATTAACTAATTTTTTTATTATACCTATATTTATTTTCTGATAATCTCTTGGATTAACTGTAGCTAAAGCAACAAATTCCTTTAACTCTTTTATTTGATCTTGAAACTCACTTACCTCTTTACCCATAAAAATAACTTATTCCTTGTTTTATTTAAAGGTTTCTAAATGAAAAATTATATAAAGAAATACTTTACTAAAATATTCAAAGAGGTGCATAATGTTTAGAAAATATGGTTTTATTGGAATCTTATTAATTATCTTAGTAGAATTAAATTTCTTTTTCAAAATTCAACCTTTCGCGAACTGGTATTTTCCATTAATATGGGTTGGTTATATTTTAACAATCGATGCTTTAATTTACAAATTAAGAAGAAACTCTTTATTTAGCAATAGACCATTACAGCTTTTTGGTATGTTTTTAATATCAGCTCTATTTTGGTGGATATTTGAATTTATTAATATTTCAACATCTAACTGGGATTATATCGGTCTAGAAAGTCTTGGTGGGCTTAGACAACTCTTTGGTACCATTTCATTTTCAACAGTCTTGCCCGCTTTCTTCGAAACAGTAGAATTAATTAGAACAATTCATCTATTTGATCATAAAAAGCTTCATAAGAAATTTAAGATAACAAAGACATTTCTACATTTAATGATAATTATAGGAGTTATTTGTTTTATTCTTCCAATTTTCATTCCTAAATTTACTTTTCCTTTAGTATGGTTAAGTTTTTTCTTAATTTTAGATCCAATTAACTATTTACATAAACAACCAAGCATTATTGGCCATATCAAATCTAAAAAACTCGCAATACCATTATCTTTGTTATTAGCAGGAATTATAATGGGCATTTTATGGGAATTCTGGAATTATTATGCTATTCCAAAGTGGACTTATGATATTCCATTTGTAGGTTTTTTTAAGATATTTGAAATGCCCATCCTAGGTTATTTTGGTTATTTCCCATTTGCTTTTGAACTTTACACAATGTATTGGTTTGTTAGAAGTTTATTCTTAAGAAAAGAAAAAATTCTAGATTAAAACACAACATTTTTATACCAGTTATATACTATTTAACTTTTATGATAAAAAGTGGTGTACCTGGATTAGATGAGATACTTAAGGGTGGTATAAACGAAAAATCTTCTATTCTTGTTACAGGAGCTCCAGGAACAGGAAAAAGCATATTGGCACTACAATTTCTTTTAGAAGGATTAAATAATGGTGAATCTGTTTTATTTATCACAACAGAAGAAACAGAAGAGTCACTAACAAAAAATGCAGCTTCTCTAGGGATTAATATAGAACCATATAAGAATAAATTATTTATTCATGAACAAACATTATCTACAGAATCTATTCAATCATTAGCTAAACCTATAGAAGTAATAAAGAAGAATAACATAAAAAGAGTAGCTCTGGATTCTATTACTTTTTTTGAGTTTCTTTATCCATCTGGGGGGATTACATTTAAAAAAGGTCTGTTAGATTTTTTAATAAAGATG
Source organism: Candidatus Nanoarchaeia archaeon (assembly GCA_035288965.1). Lineage (GTDB taxonomy): Archaea > Nanobdellota > Nanobdellia > SCGC-AAA011-G17 > JAGVZF01 > DATDYQ01. Next base: position 10,497 of record DATDYQ010000031.1, on the reverse strand, counting down.
AAGCAACTTGGAGTAACGCTAATTGTAACCTCACAAAAGTCAGTTACAACAATAGACATAATGGAATATAGCCCACATGAGTTCTTATTTGAAGGTTTAATTTTAGTATCAAGAATAAGAAAAGGTTCAAGTTATGAAAGGGTCATTGTTGTAGAAAAGATGCGTGGCCAAGATCATTCAATAGATATTTTTCCAATAAAGATTGGACAAGGCGGAATGAAAGTATTTCCAAATCAACCACCATTTTCATTAATAGAGCAAGATGAAGGAAAAGGTTTTTAAAATATGAAGAGAAAAAAGAAAACAATAAAGAAAGAGACTTCAAAAAAAACAGAATCTAGAATTCCATCAGGGATTGAAGGTTTTGATAGGTTAGTTGAAGGTGGGTTTAAAAAAGATAGTATTAACCTAGTATCAGGTGGTCCAGGATCTGGAAAAACAATTTTTGCATTACAATTCCTAATAAATGGAATAAAAAAATTCGGTGAAAATTCACTTTATATCACATTTGAAGAAAAAAAAGAACGATTATTTGATGATGTAAAGGAGTTTGGTTGGGATTTAGAAGAACTAGAAAAACAAAAAAAATTCATTTTCTTAGAGTATACCCCGGAGCAAGTTAAAGAGCTTTTAGTTGAAGGTGGGGGTATAGTAGAAAATATAGTAGAAAAAAACAAAATATCTAGAATTGTTATAGATTCCATTTCATCATTTGCTTTATTATACAAAGATGAGTTAACAAAAAAAGAAGCTTCTCTTGCATTATTTGAATTAATCAATAGCTGGAATGCTACAGCCTTATTAACATCTCAAGATAAAAGTGCTGAAGAAGGTTCAATATCAGCAGCCTTGGAATTTGAAGTTGATTCTATTGTTTTGCTTTATCATATAAAAGTAAAAGGTGAAAGAGTAAGAGCTTTAGAAATTTTAAAAATGCGCGGTACTAAACATTCTGGTTCTGTTTATCAAATTGATATTTCTAGTAAAGGACTTTCAGTAAGTACAAATAAAAAACTTAATATTTAATTTAATAGTAAAAACAAAAGATATTTAAATCAACTAAATAATAATTTTAACATGGCACAAAAATCAACATTTGTATTTTTAACATTTGGATTAGTTTTTTTATTGACTTTAGTCTTTTTAAAAGGCTTAACAGACAGCCTTACAGGAGCAGCAACAACTACAATTCCAACAAACATCTTGTTTGGAGTATTCATATTAATACTAGGATTAATAGTTTCTGTTGGTTATTTGCATTACAAAGCCAATCCAGAATAAAAATTACATAAATTGTAAGAAAGATAGATATTTCTAATCAGCTGTAAATTCATCTAACTTGAAAGTTAGTTCAGTATCACTCTTTATTATTCCTCTTGCTTTCAAATATTCTTTAGCTAAAACATAAAATAACAATCCTAAACTCTTTTTTCCTTTATTATTGCAAGGAACAACTAAATCAATATTATTACTTTCATTATTAGTATCACATAAGGCAATTACAGGAATTCCAAGCCTTGCTGCATCATTTATAGCATTCTTATCAGGCCATGGGTCTGTTACTAATATAACTTTAACTTCCATAAAATTTTCTAACTTTGGATTTGTTAATATTCCAGGAGGATATCTACCAGCAAAAGCTTTTGCTCCTGTATATTTTGAAAATAATTTAACAGCTTGCCATCCATTTTCTCTTCTGCAAACAATTAATATGTCTTTAGGCTCAAATTGAGCTAAAAAATTAGCAGCTACTCTTATTCTATTATTAATTTCTTGCACATTTAAAACAGTTAATCCATCAGGTCTTACCCTATAAATGAAGGGTGCCATGAACTTTGTTCTAAACTTAGTTCCTATATGCAATCCTACTTTCAAATATTCATCTAATGGTATAAGTAATTCTTGATCTTGTTCTGCCATTAGAATTTAGCTAAATTAGACTATTTATAAAGCTTTTTGTTACCATTAAATTTATATCTTTTTTTACTAATCAAATATTATGTACGATTCGACTAAACCATATAAAAGACAGATTTTAGACACAATAAAGCAAACTTGGGAAACCCCATATGTTTCTGTAAGGGGGGGAATTTCTCCTATAATAAAAAAGAAGTTTTCTAATGATATGGAAGAGATTTCTCATGTAGATGGAACAGGAACAAAAGGATTTTACCATTGGCAACAAAAAACATATGAAAATGCAGTTATAGATTCTTTGGCAATGAACTTAAATGATTTAGCCATGGATAGAGCAGTTCCATATGCCTTAGAAGATCATATATTTCTTCCAGAAGATGATAGAGAAGCAATAACCTCAATTATTGAATCATTAAAAAAGAACTGTATTCAAAGACATATAGCAATAGTTGGTGGAGAAACAGCAATACATAACAACATGGATGGGTTAGATATTAGCATAACAATGAATGGTTTTATAAAAAATTCTAAAATAAATCAATTTCAACCTGGAGATTATTTAATAGGATTAAAAAGTAATGGTTTACATTCAAATGGATTCACAAAGGTTAGAGAAGTTTTCAAAGAAGAGTTTAGAGAAGAATTTATTCATCCAACAAAAATCTATCTTGAAACAATTTTACAATTAGATACACAAATCGATATTAATGGAATGATGCACATAACAGGCGGAGCATTCACAAAATTAAAAGATATTTTAGATAATAACGATGCAATAATAACTAAAGATCATAAACTAAAACCCCATAGTATATTTAATGAATTATATTCAAGAGGAGTATGCGACGAAGATATGTATAAGACATTTAATTGTGGCATTGGTTTTATCTTTTCTGTTCCAGGAGTTCATGCATATATGGCAATAGCTGGATTGGATGCAGCCATTATCGGAGAGATAGTTCCAGGAAATGGAAAAGTAAAAATTCAATCAATGTTTAGTAATAAAGAAGTAGAATATTAAATTTTCCATTTACCATTTTGCTTTAAAGCTTTTACTACATCGTCTCTCATGTCAATAGCAGCCTGTCTTGCAGCTAAATGAAACTCTTCTGGTTTGAATTTATTTTTATAGGATTCATTTTTCCATGCAGAAGTAATTCCTCTTGATGAATTTACTACAGCTCCATATCCATCATCATTAAAACAAGGAACAACATCTTCAGCCTTTCCACCTTGAGCCCCATATCCTGGAACAAGAAATATTGTTTTAGGCATTATCTTTCTCAACTTTTCCGCTTCTTCTGGATAAGTTGCTCCAACAACAGCTCCAATTGGAGTATATCCTCTTTCTCCGATTAATTCATTCCCAACTTGATGAACATACCTTGCAACAACTTCATAAACTGTTTCTTTTCCATCAATTATTTTATCCTGTAATTCTCCTGAACTAGGATTACTTGTTTTAACTAAGATAAATATCCCTTTTCCATGTTCTTTACAAACATCTATAAATGGTTTAATTCCATCACTACCAAGATAAGGAGTAACAGTAATAAAATCGACATTTAAAGAATGTAAATTATCATTGATTAAATTAACTTTTCCCAAATGTCCATCAGCATAAGCATTTGCAGTATTTCCAATATCATTTCTCTTTGCATCTTCTATTACAATAAGTCCTTTTTTTTGTGCATATCTTGCTGTTTCTTCAAAAGCCTTTACACCTTCACTTCCATATTTCTCATAAAAAGCCATTTGTAATTTTACAGCAGGAACAATATCAAATATATTGTCTATTATCAATTTGTTAAATTCAACTATAGCATGCCTTACTCCTTCAAAAGGATTATGATAATCTTTTTTATCTTCTTTTATATGCTCAGGAATCTGCTCTAATGTTGGGTCTAATCCTACAATGCAGGGATTTCGTTTTTTATCGATAAGATTAAGTAATCTATCTGCTACATTTTCCATGTTTATTTGATATTAATTGAATTTTATAAATATTTATATAGTTAAGATTCATATTATAGACTATGGAAAAGTATAAAGAGGATTTTATTGAATTGCTTTTAGAAACAGGAGCTTTAAAAATTGGTTCTGATTTTGTATTAAAAAATAATAGAGTTTCTCCATATTTTATTAATCTCGGAGATTTTAACGACAGTATAACCACAGCAAAACTTGGAGAGTTTTATGCACATACATTGGAAAATCATTCTGATAATTTTGATATAATATATGGAATCCCTGAAAGAGGCGTAGCTTATGCTATAGCAGTTTCAATAGGCCTTGGAAAACTAGGAATTAACAAACCATGGTTTTTTACTAGAAAAATGCCTAAAGAATATGGTGAATTAACAAATACATCTGAAATAAAAAAAGCAAACCTTGTTGGAAGATATCCGGAAAAACACCATAAAATAATGCTAGTTGATGATGTATTTACAGCAGGAACTACAAAATATGAAACTAAAGAACAACTTGATAAACTGCTAAACAATCCGGAGTATTGTGCACTCATTATTGCTGTTGATAGACAAGAAATTGGAGTTGATGGTAAAAATGCCATAGAAGAGTTTACACAAAAAACAGGAATTCTTGTAATTTCAATAATCAATATTTCTGAGATATATAACTATTTGAAAACTAAAAAAGATATTAATCAAGAGCATGTAAATAAAATTGCAAACTATATTCAAATTTACGGAACAGAAGCAGCAAAAAAAGAGATTAACCTTGATTAAGAAGTAACATAGCTATTTATAAGAATTGCTTTATTATTCTATTTATGGAAAAAATAGATAGATCATTAGAAGGGATAATATCTGAATTAACAGCAAGAATTCCAAATTCTCAGATTGACAGGCAGGAAGTTATAGATATAAAGATAGATAAAGATAATAAATTAGTAAGAATATTTCCGGAAGATAAATATGCAGAATTTTGTCCACCTTATGAACAAACAGCCACAGAAACTCCAATTCTTGAACCTATAATTAAATATTTTGAGAAAAACGGTTACCATACAAATTTAAAATAAAAAGAAAAAAGAGATTAAAGATGTTTCTTCTTTAAATCATCTATCCATTTCTGTGAATTGCCTTTCATTGCAGATCCTAAGCCTATACCTAAAGCAATTGCTATTCCAACTGCTATAGCTCCAACAACAAGCAATACTAAGTTTTCAAGTAAGGATACTTTAATTCCAATTTGTTTTAATGAAATAACAATCGCTATTATCATTATTGTTAATTTTAGTATCTGTCCACCTAGTGCTCCGCCTCTCATCTTTGTTGACTTATTTACTTTAAGTTCAACATAATGAGCTACTGCAAATCCAAACAACACTATTAATATAGCTGCTATAATATTAGGCATCCAACTTACAAATCTGTCAAGTAGTATTGTTAATGTTCCTAATCTTAACAAGTCAATTGCAACCTGTAAGAATATTATAAATATATACCACTTGGTTATCTCTCCTAAAACCGAACTCCAATGCGTATGTCCTACCGCTTTACTTAGTTCAGCATTTCTAACAGCAGCATCTAATCTTAATTTTTCTAATATCACTCTTACAACATGTCCAAGAATTATAGCTATAAAATAACCGATAATTAACACAATTATAGCCGCAATCAATCCCGGCAATATGTTAACAAAACTAAGCCATAATGTATATAATGGACTAATAATCTGAGTACCTGTTGATACTAAGTCTGCCAATATACTTCACCTCCATTTTTGTAAAGTTTATATTACATCACAATTTTTTCTTTATAAATGTTTCGTTATACATTTTCCACTTTTAAATGAAAACAACTAAGAAATTGCACTTAAATCAATCTTTTTTATCATACTTTCAGCTGCCTTTTCCCCTTCTTTTATAGCATCTCTTACTTTTTCAAAATCTAAAGGCCCAATATTGTAAACATTTGGTTTTATTACAAAATTAACATAATCTTCTTTCAAGTTTTTATTAGCCAACTCATTCATTGTGATAGAATAACTTTTATTGATAAATTTAAAAATGTTAAATCCAGTAAAATTTCTTACATCAATTAATCCAGATGCTAATTGCAAGAATGGTGCTAACTTTTTATGCTTTCTTTTAAAATGTATTTCAATTTCCTTAGCTTCTTTTTTTAAAAAAGTTTCATTAAACACATCTTCAAATTTTTTAACATTCTTCTTTCTCTTTTTCATATCCATCTCATAACTTCCTAACTGAACTCCAACAACAACTTCAGCTCCCATCTCTTTTACAACACTTACAGGTACAGGATCAATAATCCCCCCATCTACCAATATCATCTTTTTCATTCTAACAGGAACAAAAACTCCAGAAACAGATATACTTGCCCTAATTGCTTTTGCTAAATCTCCTTCTTTTATTACAATTTTATTCCCTGTTTTCAAATCAACAGTTACAATTGCTAATGGTATTTTTAAATCCTCAAAATTTTTATTTTGTAATAGTTTTCTTATTAATAATTCTATACTATCTCCCTTTAATACACCTTCTTTTGGAAAAGTAAAATCCAATAATTTTTTTACATTTGTTGTTAAAGCTAATTTTTCTAAATCATTTGCATTAATTCCAGAAGCATAGAAAGCAGCAATTAGTGCTCCAACTGAACTTCCAGCCAAATAATCAATAGGAACATCATATTTCTCAAAAGTTTTTAAAACTCCTATATGTGCAAAACCCCTTGCACTTCCTTCCCCTAAAGCAAGACCTATTTTCTTCATAACAATAAGAAAGATTTAGAGTTTAAAAAGTTAATTAATAAACACTTTTCAAATCGAAGTAAGATAATTTTTTAGTTCTCTAATTTCTTTGAATCTTACTGCGTCTTTTTTGAATACTGGAACAATATTCCTTAACTTTTTATAAACTTCAAAAGTAATAGGAGATAATTTGCTGTTTATTTTAAGATAGTCTACTGCCTGTAGTATTGCCATATATTCTATAGCTAAAACTTCAAAAGAATTATGGATTATTTTATTAGCCATTATTGCTGCATTAGTTCCCATGCTTACTATATCTTGGTTATCTTTATTAGTTGAAATGCTATGAATATTCATAGGAAAAGATAAAGTTTGATTTTCTGCAACCGTTGATGTGGCTGTAAATTGAACACCTTGCATTCCAAGATTTAAGCCAAGCTTCCCAAGATTTACGAAAGGTGGTAAAGTTTTATTAAGGTTATCATTTAGGATGAAAGCTAATTGTCTCTCTGACAGCATAGAAAGTTTTGTTATTGCAATTTTTAGTTTATCCATTTCATGAGAGATATAATCTCCATGAAAATTTCCGCCATGAAAGACATTTTTATTTTTACTATCAATCACAGGATTATCATTCACAGAATTTACTTCTTCCATTACTATTCTTTCACTATTTTCTATTGTTTCTAAAATTGGCCCCAATATTTGAGGAACGCATCTTAATGAATAATATTCCTGCACTCTTTCTTTTAAAACTTCCTCCTGAATCTTCCAATTGTAAAGATATTCATGCCTTTTTTTTATAAGTTTGTTTTTGGATAATATTTCTCTCATTCTTTTAGCAATTTCATTTTGTCCGTTATGCAATTTAACTGAATTTAATTCTTTAGAAAATGAATCGTCATAAGACTCAAAAATTTCTTGGAGTATTGAAGAAGCAAGAATCATTTCAGATAGTAATCTTTTTGCTAAAAGAACATTAATAACCCCAATGCCACACATAGAAGATGTGCCATTTATTAAGGCAAGACCTTCTCTTTTTCTTATACTTATTGGCTTTAATTTCAATTTATTAAATATTCTTTTTGTAGAAAATACTTTACCATTATAGGAAACTTCTCCTTCCCCAATCATAACAACAGCCAAATGAGCCAATTGGACTAAATCTCCACTTGCTCCAACACCACCATGTTCCGGAATATGTGGATAAATGTCTTTATTTATCAAATTTTTAAGTAATATAACTACCTCTTTTGTGACTCCAGAGTAACCTAACATTAAGGATTGCAATCTCGATAACATTAAAGCTTTAACACACTCATGAGAAATAAGATTTCCACCACCAGAAGCATGACTTCTTATTAAATTATATTGCAGTTCTTCTTGTTCAACATCTTTAATTATATATGGTGCCATGGGGCCAAATCCAGTATTAACTCCATAGATAACTTTGTCCTTTGAAAATTCTTGTAAAAACTGAAAATTTTTGTCAAGAGAATTAAGAACTTTCTTATCTAAGACTATTTTTTCTTTATTATATATGATTCTATAGAAGTCGTCTAATGTAATCTTTCCATTTCCTATTATTATCATATTAACCTCTTTTTAATTAATAATAAGTAAGAGCACTTGTTTAAAAACGTTTCTCAAATCATTTTTAATCTTTCTTATTTTCTTCGTTTCTTAATTGAAAACCAAGCCCTCTTTGAGAATCTAAAACCGTAACTGCTTTATCTCTTGTTTCAGAAGGTACTTTAAATATTCTAGTGTATTCTGTAATTACAAACTTTTTAATTGTTGGTTTGTAACCTTCTTTTAGCCATAATATATTTTCTTTATCAGAATTAGTATATTCTGCTATATAATCCGGACTACCATCTCGATTCTCATCAACTATCAGAGCAGGAGTAAAACCATCCCCCTCTGCCAGATTTATCATACCATATAATTGATTATAATTTAGTTGTTGTTTATGAACATTAGAATTATCACAACTCAATAATAAGGTTGTAGTCAAAGTCAATGCAGTTGCTAATTTTGTTATTCTATTTCTCATTTTAATCATGTTTAGTAAAAAATATTAATTTATAAACCTTTCGATTAATAACCACTACAGAATAATAACTTATTTTTTGCCCCTTATTTGATATTCAATCTCTCTTATTTCATCTAATTTAGCTTCTCTTTCTTTTCCGTAAATCCCCACCTTTATCACAGGACAAGCAAACCCAACAGCTAAATGGGCCAATATATTTTCACTTGTTTCAACACTTCTCCCGCTTATTATTGGATATATCTTATTCTCTTTTGCTATTATTATTAATTCTTTAACTTTTATCAAACTTCCAACTTCATCTGGTTTTATTATGATTGCATTTATACAATCTAAAGCTTTCTTTAATCTTTCAACATCTCCTTTAATTAAATTGTCTCCAACAACTAAACATTTACTTCCAATTTCTTCCTTTATTTTCTTAAAACCTTCAAAATCATTTTCCTCTAAAGGATCTTCTAAATAAACAATACCATGATCATTAACTAAGTTTATCATAAATTCTATTTGTTCAGCTCTTGTCAAACTTCTTTCTTTTAATTCTTTTGAAAAGTTCTTATAATTATAATCTCCATTAAAAAAATTATTAGCATTTACATCAATTCCAAACTTTACTTTAAAATCAAAATCTTCATTTTTCTTTCTTAAAATATTTTTTAATATTATTATTGTTTCCAAATTGCTGTAATTAGTTGCCCATGCCCCATCATCAGTTACCTCACTTTTAAATTGTTTATCTAGTTTTCTTAATACTTTTTCAGTATATTCATGAATTATCTTATTCGCATTAACAGCTTTCAAATAAGAATTTGCTTCTGTGCTTAATAACAAAAATTCTTGAAAATCAGTTTTTATTAATTTATTAGTATTCTTTCCACCACCAATTACATCTCCCAATGGTCTTGGAACTTGTTTTACACCTTTATCAATAAAACTCCAAACAAAACCTCTAGAACTTGCCTTTAATATTGCATATTCTATAGCAATTGTTAATTCTTTATTTACATTATGTTTTTTTAACACTTCTTCAACTAATGTAAAATCTTCAAATTTTTGAAATAAAAAGTTTTTGAAATCTTTATTTAATTCATCAACTAGTTTTATAGCTTCTTTTGGATTATCTATCTTTGGAATAGAAGCTTCAAATTTTCCAAGGTCTGCTTTTAATATTATCTTTATTGTTTCTTCTCTTTTACTATTATAAATTCTTTCTGCTTTAAGTTCCTTTATTATCATAAAATTAAAGAAAATAGAAAATTTATATAGTTTTGCTAAGAAAATCATGATATATACCACTTATAAAAAGTTACAAATAGGAAGTTTTATAAACACTTATTTCTTACTAAATTTAGAGAAAAAATGAATATAAAAAACATAGGAAAATATCTTCCAATAGCATCTTTGATTATATATTGCTCTTCATCAGATTATAATAAAGATAAATTTTTAAAAAAATATGCTAAATTATCCGGACACTATCTTTACACAGGGGTAGGTGGAGCTGTTTTAACAGCAATATATTTTTTAACATTCCCTCCAAAAATTCCAGAAACAAATGGAAATAATAATGTGACAATAGAAACACAAAAGATAATAACAGGTTCAAAAATAGATTCTTTAGAAAGTATAATTAAATAAAAAAAGAAAATAACTATCCACCAACCTTCTCAGGCAATGGTCTTTTAATGGTTATTGGCAATATGTCTTTATCAAATTCCATTTTAGCTATCTCAATCGGACTATAATTTATCTCTTCTAAATCATCTTCTTCCAATTTTAATAACAAAGGAGCT
>DATDYQ010000030.1:0-16774 GCA_035288965.1 Candidatus Nanoarchaeia archaeon | reverse complement strand
AATTCAGTTGCTATTGTCCCTACAAAACCAAATCCCGGAAATCCTTCAATTATTATAGGATTTTTAGGTTTTTTGTCTAATTTAAGTTCCATCTTTTTTCAATTTAAATAAAAAGCTAAGTTCTTTATAAATGTTTTGCTGATTAGGTCTTTGTGTATTAAGTCTTTTTTGTGTATAAAGTAATTAAGTTGTGTAAAAAGTAATTATTTTTAATTTACCAAAACCATTTACCGTTTTTTTTCTTATTATGTAATTTTGCATGGAAACTTCTGCTTATTACCCCAAGATTTCCCATTCTAAAGTTGCCTTTATCTTCATCTCTATGGTGAACAACTTCATTGCTTTTCAATGGTCTTCCTAATTTCTTTTCCGCCATCCATCTATGGACTGATTTACCAGAATTAGCAAAGATTTTGTATCCCTTTCTATTTGTATAAATTTTAGCCATTTTGTCTATAAATACTAAGATTTACAAGAATTTAAGTTTTTCTAATTAACCCGCTTATAAAAAGTAAAGCTCCAAGAATATATAAACCTAACACATTAGAATTATAACCTTTCCAGATGTGACCTATTGCTCCTGCTACAAGTAAGCCTAAGCCGATATATTTTAGATAGAAACCTAAAGATACCATTTTAATTTCTTTCTTCTTCTATTAATTTGTCCTTAAGTTCATTTGGTATCTTACTTTCTCTATCCCCTGTAACTATATACTCATCTCTTGTGGTAATAATTTTTACTGGTTTTATATTTCTACCCATCTCTTTCTCTTTTTTCAATTTTTTGAAAATAAATTCTATTAATTTATAGACAAAATCTCCTACAACACTGCCAATTACACTTATTGATATATCTGTTAATATTGAACCTTTATTTGCTTTTAATTCAAACTTAATATTTCCTCTTGCAACATATTTATACAACTCACGAGTTAAAGAAGTAGAATTATTTACATCTCAATCTGCTTTAATTCTTACGATTTCTTCCATGCTATTTTTAAGTTCAAAAACCTTAAATAGCTTATTATTTGATTATTTTCGGGGTTAACATGGAAGACAAGTTAAAGAATATCGCTTTGGACTTACTTAATAATTTTAAGAATGAATTAGTAAAGATGAAAATAGATATTGCCCATGCAGAATTTTTGTTTAACAGAGCGATTAAATTATTAAATGGTGATTGCCCTAAAGAAACGTGTGAATGGTGTAAAGGAAGATGACAACCGACATTGACACTGGAAAACAAATACCGCCCTGTAAAAACCATCTTTGGCTTTATATGAAAACCTTAAAGCATGAAGATGGGCGAGAGTGCTATATGTTATATTGTCCTTTTTGTTGGCAAAAGACGGCTCATATCCCTGATTTTTCAGAAGAAGAATTTGTAAAAATGGCTTTTGAAAACTACGATAAAAAAGGGATTGGAAGAAGAACAAAAATAAAGACTTAATCCTGTGTAAAAAGTCTCTAAACTGTGTATAAAGTCAGCATTTATCGAGACTATTTACACAAAGACGCTGATTAGAGTATCTCTTAAGAACTTCTGTATAACAGGCAGCAAATCCTTTCATGAGCACGATTATACTCATCTTTCAGGTCTTTGGAAATATTTGGGAAAATCAGGCAGGAACATTCTCCATTAGGTTTATATTTTTCCTTAAGAGAGTCTAATATGCTGATCAAGGCTTCTGGCTGTTCTGAGCCAGGTATTTTTCCATCACTTTCTCCGATAATATCAGTTGTTATCTTAAAATCATAATATACCTCATTTTTCAGAAATAATATGAACAAATCATCGTAAATTTTTTTCAATGAAAAGATATAGGTTATCTTCCTCAACATGGATATATTTAAATTTACTAAGATATAAATATTTCTATGAAAGAAAAGTCAGTTGGTATAATCCTGTCAAATAAGAATCATTGTATTAGATACTTGCTACTGCACAGAAAGGCAAACGATCATTTCAGAGAGAGTTGGGATTTTCCAAAGGGCAATGTAGAGATTAATGAAAACGAGTTAGGAACATTAAAAAGGGAGCTAAAAGAAGAAACAGGCATTTCAAAATTTATCTTAATCAAAAACTTCAGGGAAAAAATAAATCTATTTTATAGAAGAGAAGGTAATACAATCTCTAAAGAAATAATTTTCTATTTAGGCAAAACAGATGAAGAAAAAGCCATATTATCAAGCGAACATGATGAATTTAGATGGTGTCCTTATGATGAAGCCTTAAAGTTATTGACACATAAAAACTCTAAAGAAATTTTAAAAAAAGCAGATGAAAGATTGAAAAGCTCTTTAGACAATTTTCTGTAATGATTATTTCATAAAGATATCATTATAATTCAGAAATTGTTTTATAATGGTATATGATGCTATTTACATGCCTCTTAATGAAGTTCAGAAAGATGTTGATGAATGGGCTAGGCAATTTAAAAGCCCATATTGGAAACCACATGAGATACTTGCTAGACTAATGGAAGAGACTGGAGAGTTAGCCAGGGAAGTTAACCATATGCATGGCCCTAAAAAGAAAAAATCAACAGAAGAAACTAAAAAGCTAAGTGATGAGATTGGTGATATAATCTTTACATTATGTTGCCTGGCGAATTCTCATAACATAAACCTGGATGAAGCATGGAAAATGGTAATGGATAAATGTTATGGGAGAGATAATGAAAGGTTTGATAAGAAGTAAATTCGAAATTAATATACAACTATCTTCTTTATTCTCTTTACTTGACATGGATCCATTGCGATAACGAAAGCCTTTTAAATATTTGTGATTAATCCTACTCTAGAATGGTAAATAAAGGATTAACAATAGGATTTACAGCAAATGTAATGAAAAAAGAATATATTAATGACCCAAAATATATTGAGTGGGATTCTGAAGTTACAATAAACGCCGTAATTAATGCATTAGAATCTACTGGAAATAGGGTAATTTTATTAGAAGCTGATGAGTCTATTTACCATAAACTTGAAAAATATAAAAGCGAAATTGATATCGTATTTAACATAGCAGAAGGTCTTCCTGAAGTAGAAAGTCGTGAATCAATGGTACCATCTATGTTAGAATTTCTTTGCATACCTCATACAGGATCTGACTCTCAAAGCTTAGCGAATGCGCTTGATAAGGTTACAACAAGAGAAATCCTGGAAAATTATGGTGTAAACAACCCACCATTTCAAAGATTTGAGAAATATGCTGATAGATTAAAGAAAGGTTTATCTTTTCCGCTTGTAGTAAAACCGGCTGCAGAAGGTACAAGCAGTGGTTTGGACCAAAAGTCAGTTGTTGAAAATGAATTACAGCTTTATAGAGCTGTTAAGAAAATAATAAACACTTATAGTGAACCAGCAATAGCAGAAGAATACTTGGATGGAAGAGAATATACAGTAGGGATGATCGGTAATCTGGTACTGCCACCGTTGTACTTTGATTTACATGAAATGCCTTCAAAACCAAAGGTAAGAGATCTTCATATAAAAGACATAGACCCAAATTATTGTAAGGTATTGAACTATTTTGATAGCTTATACAAAAAATTAGTGACACAAACAATAGTGGCACATCATGCTTTAGGATGTTATGATTATAACAGAATGGATTTTAGGGAAAGAAAACTGGACAATGGCAAAAGCAAAAGGATATATTTTCTTGAGATGAATCCTCTACCAGGATTACATCCCACTGAGAGTGACCTGGCAATAGAAGCAAAACATGCAGGTATTGATTATAACACAATGATAAATATGATATTAATTGAAGCTATTGAAAGAAACCAAAATAACCAAATGTATAAAGATAGATTTCCAAAACCAAAAATAAAAAATATAGCATCTTTAGTTCAATCAAAAAAAGAAGAGCTTAGGGTTCTAGGCAAAATAAGTGAGTATAACATTATAACTGAGATTAGTAAATTGGACTTATAAATATCTTAAAATGATAAAAATGCATGGTGCCGGAAATACTTTCATAGTTATTGATGAAACTGACAAAGATTTAGAAAAAATACTGGACAAAAGAGAGTTTGTAAGAGAAGAAACTTTGAGCAACAATGTCGATGGTGCATTATTTATCCAGACTGATAATGGTAGGATAAAGATGCAATATTTTGACAGGGATGGTACAGAAGAAATGTGTGGAAATGGTGTAAGATGTGTCGCACGTTATTCATATGATCATGGCCATATAAATAAAGATGATTTTATAGATACTGCAGATGGCCTTAAGCATGTTAAGATTATTAATGACAAACTAATAGAAGTAAATATGGGTCTCCCAAGAGAATTTAAGAAATTATCAAACGAGATGTATTTTGTTTATGTTGGCTTGGCACATATTGTTAAATTTGTTAATCATCTTAATAAAGAAGATGCATTTAAAGAGGGTAGAGAAATAAGGTATAGTAAAAATTTAATGGATTCTGTAAATCATCCTGAGGGATTACATGTTAACTTTGTAAATTTTATAGACCGTAGTAATATAGAGCTTATTACATATGAAGTTGGTGTAGAAGACATTACAAAATCATGTGGAACAGGAAATATTGCATCTGCTTATGCTGTTTTAAGAGTAAAAGATTGTAAATCTCCGGTTTATGCCCATAATATTGGTGGTATATTAGAAATAGATCTTTTGGATGGAGAATTATTGCTTAAAGGACCAGTAGAATATTTTTAGAAAATTAGAATTAAAATGTTAATAAGAAAAATTATAGAAAATGACAAACCGGAAATTTTTGATATATTAAAAAAAGAAATAGGCTTAGAATATCTGGAAGAAATGCTTATTGAATGGGACAATGCCTTAAAAGGAAATTATGTCAATGCTTATGTTGCTTTGGAAGATAAAAATATTATTGGATATATAACATTGGAGAAAAAAGTTAAAACATATTACATCGGTACAGTTGTTGTTAGCCCGAATCTACAAAACAATGGCATTGGAACAGAACTTATAAATTATATAAAGCAAGAATGCGGTAAAAAAAATGAAGGAAACGTAATACTAAATGTGGTGACAGATGCTGATGCTCAAAGAACCATAACATTTTATTTAAAGTGTGGCTTTGAGATTAGTGGGCATGTAAAAGACGAGTATATCCCCGGTACAAATCAGGTTCATTTATCTTTAAAGATAATGTAAAATGGTAAAAATCCCAAATATTTACTCTGACCATCATCAATTGAAAATCAAAGTTATTGAATGCAATGAACATTTAGTGGATGTCAGAAAATATTGCAATGATATTACACTAAGAATTTATCCTGAAATGAAGGAAAATACTTTTTATCTAAGAAAGAGAGTAATAGAAATGTTAAACAAAGCAGATTCTTTACTGCCTAAGGGATATAAGATTTTACTCTTGGATGCTTATAGACCATTAGAAATTCAGGAAAAATTCTTTAAAGATTTTTGTATCGAATTAAAAAACAAACATCCCAATTTTAATAATGCCAAAATAAGAAAAGAGGCTTCAAAATTTGTTGCTCCGCCAGATGTTAAAATACTGCCACCACATTCAACAGGCGGTGCTGTAGATATTACTATTATTGATAAATATGGTAATGAAATAGACATGGGGACAAAGCCTGATGATTTAAATTTTAAAGCTTACACATATTGCAGAGAAATTTCTAGAGCTGCAAAGCATAACAGAAAAATTTTAATTAGGGTCATGAGAAGAGCAGGTTTTGTTAATTATCCCCGAGAATGGTGGCATTGGAGTTATGGTGATAAATGCTGGGCAGCTGTAAAGAAGATAAATTCTATTTATGGTATAGTGGATTTTAACAACCATTTAATTGAAAAACATTAAGTTGAAGATAACATTGAAGCTAGTCTCATTAAATGATCAACATATATTCTGCCTTTACGACTCAATTCAAAATATAACCTATCTTCATTAGGCGCTGAGAGCTCAGTATTTACCCTATTCGCCAGGCCATCCATCGTAAGATATAATGCAGCAGAATATATTGAATCATCTCTCTTAATAATATCAAGATAGTAAATAGGTTTTTTGGCTTTGTAAAGCATTGCTAATACTTCAAGTTTTTCAGGATACATAATTATTGGGTCCATAACAAAAATTTTCCTAGATATATTTAAATAGATTGTTATTCTCTTATAGGAATATTAAAATTTATATATACTAGATTCTTACTGTTTTATCAATGAAAAATCAGGAAATAGCAAAATTATTTTATGAAATAGCAGATTTGCTGGAATTAACAGAAGAGGACTTTTTCAAGCCAATGGCATATAGGAGAGCAGCCCACTCAATAGAATTATTAAATACAGACATTCTAGATTATTACAAACAAAATAAATTAAGGGAAATTCCTGGAATAGGAGAAGCAATAGAAGGAAAAATAAAAGAGTTTATAGAAACTGGAAAATTAAAGTACTATAAAGACCTAAAGAAGAAGATTCCAATCGATTTGAGAATCCTGGATATTCCAGGTGTTGGACCGAAAAAAGCAAAAGTTCTTTATAAAAAGCTGAAAATAAAAACAATTCCAGATTTAAAAAAAGCAGCTGAACAGAACAAGATATCAAAACTGGAAAATTTTGGAGAAAAAACAGAGCAGGAAATTCTTAAGGGAATAAAAAATTTTGTTGAAAATAGAAGATTTCTGATAATGGAAGCTTTGCCTTTAGCTGAATTAATTGTTAAAAAATTGAAAAAATTAAAACATGTTGAAAAAATTGACATTGCCGGAAGCTTAAGAAGAAGAAAAGAAACTATTGGTGATGTTGATTTATTAATTCAAACTTCGCAGTCTGAAAAAGTGATGGATTATTTTTGTTCTCTGGATAATATAAGGGATATCTTAGCTAAAGGAACAACAAAAAGCTCTGTCAAGCTATTCAATGGAATGCAGGTTGACTTGAGAGTAGTTCAAGAAAAAAGTTATGGAGCAGCATTGCAATATTTTATTGGAAACAAAGAGCATAATGTAGCATTAAGAAGAATTGCAATTAACAAAAAACTAAAATTAAATGAGTATGGTTTGTTTAATACAAAAAATAAAATAGTAGCCGGAAAAACAGAAGAAGAGATTTACAATCATCTGGGAATGGATTATATTGAACCGGAATTAAGGGAAAATCAAGGGGAAATAGAGGCTGCTTTTGAGCATAAACTTCCTAGATTAGTAAAGTACAATGAAATAAAGGGAGACCTTCAAATTCACAGTAAATACAGCGATGGAACTTCCACAATAAAAGAAATGGCAGATGAAGCGATTAGATTTGGTTATGAATACATTTTAATGACAGATCACTGGGGTTTGGTATTTGCAAATGGTTTAAATGAGAAAAAGTTTAATAAATATATAGAAGAAATTGATTCTTTAAACAGGAATTATTCAAATTTTAAAATTTTAAAAGGTATAGAAGCTAATATCCTGCCTGACGGAAAACTGGATTTCCCTAAACATCTGATTAAAAAATTAGATATTTTAACAGCCGGAGTACATTCGTCATTTAAAATGGATAAGGCAAAAATGACAAGCAGAGTTTTAAAAGGGCTTGAAAACGTAAATATCTTTGTTCATCCTACAGGAAGAATTGTAAATCAAAGATTCCCATATGAATTTGATTTTGAAAAAGTTTTAGATTATGCAAAATCCAATAATATCTGTTTAGAGGCAAATTGTTCTGAAAGATTGGATCTAAATGATATTTTAATAAGAAAAACAGTTAATTATGGTGTTAAAATTTCAATAGGAACAGATGCTCACAATAAAGAACAATTAAGGTTAATGGAATACGGAGTTTATCAATGTAAAAGAGGATGGGCAGAATCAAAAGATGTTTTAAACTCCAAATCATTAAAAGAAATAGAAAAAATATTTGATATAAAATAATTATTAAAATTTAAATCATGTTAAGATTTATAAAAATAAAGAACCATTTATTTAACCCCTTCAACATCTACAATATTTTCATACCACGACAAAGGACCGAATCTCCACCCATATTTTTCTATTGTAACTTCTTTTCCTTTTAATTTCATAATTTTATTCTGCAAATCAGAACTTCTAAATTTAAACCTATACCATACATCAGTATTTTCAAAAACTCCGGAATCTGTAAAAACAAGATATTTATCTTCTCCATTGGATCTTTTAACTTGTGTTTCATTAATTACAGTTCTTACTTTATCTGTAAAATAATAGCTATATACTGGAGAAGCTAAAATAGCTACAATTCCAATTCCTATCGTCCAATTTCTTATTCTTTTTACAAGCTCAGACATTTTTCTTTCTCCAGCTAATAAGGAAAAGTTTATAACTCTAACTCCAATCCTTCACATGCCATTATTAATCTAGAGTTTAGATCCTTCGTTTTTGCATAATCCAATGATCTCACATACATATGATCAATAAAGGCATCATCATGATTTGGATCGTGGTGTGTCATTACAACAATCTCCGGTCTATTCTTTAATTTACAAATGAAATTGATGACTTGCTCATAATCTGAATGGCCCCAGCCTTTAGTCATTCTCTGTCTCTCTTCTGGTAAATACTATGTATCAAGAGCAATTATTTTAGATCCCTCATAAAACTGTGCTAGTTTGTCATCTACTTCTGGTTTAAGATCAAATTCATGATCTCCTCCAAAAATAAATATATTATTCCTTTCTCTAAATTTATAAGCAACACATCCGTCAGGATGATTAGTTGCACAGTAACTTACTTCCACTGTTTCTGTCAAAATTCCTTTTTCAATGTCATGGTGCATTTTCCCGGCAGTCATACATGGAACTCCATCTACTCCTGGAATGCTATATGCAACTGGAAAAAATTCAACTCTCTGTCTTTCCCTCAATAATTCTTCTATCCTTCTTGGGTTTTCTTTTGCATATACATGGAATTCATTGTCTGGATTATAAAAAGGAGCAAAAGATGGTATTCCTTCAACATGATCTTGATGCTCATGCGTAAAGAGTATCTTTGGAGTTTTACCATTTTGAGGTGTTTTTAATAGATCCATTCCTAATAACCTTGATCCAGTGCCAGCATCAATTATAAAGTTCTCACTATTATTTGTAGTTAAATACAAACAAGTTGTGTTTCCTCCGTATTTTAATGTATATATCCCTCTTGCTTCTGAAGAAGCAGTTGGAAAACTTCCCCTTGTTCCGTAAAATTTTATTTTCATTTTTACCTCCAAGATTTGTTTAATTTTAATAATATTAAGGAATATAAAAAATATTTTATGCAAATTTTATTAAAAAACGTAATATTTATATATTATATTCGTTTTTAAATAAAAATGAAGGTTTTAGAGAAATCAGAATCAAATAAAAATCAAATCCAGCTAGATCTAAAAGATAAAAAAATACTAAAATTGCTGTCAATTAATGCCCGTTTTTCTTTATCCAGGATAAGTAAATATGTCAGATTGACAAGGGACGCTGTAAAATACAGAATAAACAGATTAGAAAAGAACAATGTGATAACAGGTTATTTAACATTAATAAATCTTAAAAAATTAGGATTTAGTTCATATCATATATTCACAGAATTGCATCCAAATATAGAAAAAGAAAGTGAAATGATAATGTTCTTTAAAGAAAACAAGAATATTAATGCTGTTTTGAAATATTCTGGAAAGTTAGATTATGAATTAGCACTTGTAGTAAGAGAATTTGAGGAGCTAGACCATGTTTTTACAAGTATTATAAATAAATATCCTATAAAGAATTATGAAATTTTAATATTGTTAAAAATCATAAAAAGTTCAACTTTTCCAGAAGCTCTTTTAGATGAAACGATAAGAATAGAATCCGGAAAAAATGATGGAAGCTTCTTTAAAAATTTCATGAAAACAAAAAATAAAAGTTTAAAGGTTGATAAAAATGATATAAATATATTAGAATTAATATCCAACAATGCAAGAATACCAATGGTTGACATCTCAAAAAAATTAAACATGAGCCAAGATTCAGTTTCTTACAAGATTAAAAACATGATTGAAAATACCATCATTCTGGAATTTAGACCAGCAATAAATTATAGTATACTGGGATACTATGTTTACACAGTTCTTTTAAGCCTGCAAAATTTGGACAATAAAAATGAAGAAGAATTCAAAAATTTCCTAAAGAACAATAAAAATGTATTATGGGCTGTTAAAACAATAGGAAGATGGAACTTTCTTGTTTATGTAATTACAAAAAATGAAGAAGAATTTCACAAAGTAATAAACCAGATAAGGCTAGAATTCCCGGATATAATAAGAACATATGAAACATTACTGGCAAATGAAGAATATAAATATACATATTTCCCTGAAATAATAAAAGAGAGACAATATGACAAGGAATGATATACTAGAACTAAAAACAAGAGAAAAAATCTATTCTATAATAAAAGAAAAACCAGGAATTTGTGTAAGGGAATTGCAGAGAGAAACAGGTCTTGCCATCGGTCAGTTAAGTTACCATCTATCACTAATTTTAAAAGCAGATATAATAAAAGAAATTTTAAATAAGAGATTTAGAAGATTTTACCTTATTAATATAAATGAGAATGAAGCAAGAATACTTTTTTTGATAAGGCGAAAGAATGTAAGACATATAATAAAACTGCTGATAATAAAAAACAAAATAACAAACAGTGAATTAAGTAAAAAAATAAAAGTTTCTCCCCAAACAATAACATGGTACATACATAGTTTAGAAAATTTTAATCTTCTCAATAAAGAAGCAAAGGGAAATAGAATATTTTATTCATTAAAAGAAAGACATGAAATCCAGAATGTTATGGAAAAGTATAAAGAAGCTTTCTAGTTCGATGTTTGTTCCAAATTCTTTATTAATTATATCCTAAATTAATATAACATATGAACAACATAAAAAAAACAGAATGGATCCTTAGGATAGCAATGTTTGGAACTTTTTTAGGGCACGGAATTTTTGCCATACAATTAAAACCAAGATTTATTGAGATGTTGACTGCGTTTATTGGTGTAACTGGATTATTAGCGAATAAATTAATGATATTAATTGGTATTATTGATGTTACAGTTGCTATCTTTGCTATTTTAGCACCTATAAGAATTGTACTGATATATGGTACCATATGGGGATTTTTAACAGCATTAGCAAGGCCTATAGCCGGAGATCCTATATGGGATTTTGTTGAGAGATGGACTAATTGGGGTGCTCCTTTAGCATTGCTTTATATAAAAGGATTGCCGAAAAACTTTAAAGATCTATTTAAATAAATCTTAGAAGATGGAAAGAAAAAGAGGTTCGCATAAGAAAGAAGCATATATTTGGGTTTTACTAAGAATTGCCATTGGTTGGTTGTTTCTTTGGGCTTTTTTTGATAAATTATTTGGTTTGGGCTTTAATACTGCAAGTAATAAATCTTGGATTAATGGTGTTTCACCTACAGCAGGTTTTCTAAAACTTGGTACACATGGCATCTTTTCTGGTTTTTACAATAGCTTGACAGGAAGTGTTGTTATAGACTGGATATTCATGATTGGCTTGTTGCTGTTAGGATTAGGCTTAATTTTTGGTATATATGTTAAAATAGCAGCTTATGCTGGGGCGTTATTAATGTTCCTTATATGGACTGCTTTAACACCTCCGGAACATAACCCTATAATAGATGAACATATTGTTTATCTTTTGGTTTTAATTGGAATTGCCATATCAAAATCAAGTTTAGAATTTAGTTTAGAAAAGCGTTTTATTAAAAAAGAATGAAAAAAGAAAAAGGTTTGAAGATTGTATTAATCTGTTCAATAATAGCTATATTAACCTCTGCTTATCTGCTTTATTCTCATTATGCAACAACAGACAGTTTTTGTGATATTAATCCAAGCATTTCCTGCGATATTGTAAACAGAAGTTTATACTCTGAGATATTCGGAATTCCCATATCATTAATGGCATTGCTGACTTTTATTTTTATTATGATAATTACAATATCGGCATTAAAAAATAAAATGAATTATAAAAAAGTAATAAATATAATATACTGGTTAATGATTTTAAGCGTTATTTTTGCATTATATCTGATTTATATCGAGGCTTTCGTTCTTTATTCTATATGTCCATTATGTGTTGTTCTAGACATTTTAATATTAATAATATTAATAGCTACAATAAAATTAAGGAGGAATTTAAAATGAATAGGCAGATAATTATCGTTTTACTGGTAATCTTTACATTGTTTTTAGCATCTTGCTCTTCTACAAAATACACAAAAGAATCATTGGATAAACTAGCTAATTGTTTAGCAGACAAGAATGTTAAAGAATACGGGGCATTTTGGTGTCCTAATTGTGCAAAACAGCAAAAGATGTTCGGCTCCTCATATGACATAATAAAGAAAAGGAGAGTTTATGTTGAATGTGACCCAAGAGGAGAAGATCCGCAGTCGCAATTATGTTTAACAAAGAATGTACAAAAATATCCTGATTGGGAATTCCCGGATAGTTCTAGATTAATTGGAGTACAGAATCTAGAATATTTAGCAGTAAAATCTAATTGTGATAAACCTATATCAAAATAAAATGGCTAAGATTTTAGAAACTAAAACAATGGACTTTGCAGAACAATTATTTGAATTAAGATTAATCAAGTATGATTTAACTGATCGCACACATACAAAGAAGTCTATGGTTAAAAAAGTCATTTTGAAAAGAGTGAAATAAAAATGGCAGTAGATGTAACATGGCCAGTAATAATAACAACAGCATTAGTTGATTCAATTAATCCTTGTGCAATAGGTGTTTTAATTCTATTAATCAGTACTTTATTAGCAATGTCACATGATAAGAAAAGAATGTTGGCTGTTGGTTCCATATATATCGCAGCAATTTACATTGTTTATTTTTTAGCCGGGATTGGTCTTCTTCTTTTTATACAGAGATTAAACATAGCCCAACCATTAAGCATCTTTGTTGGATCTTTAGTTATAATACTTGGTTTAATAGAGATAAAAGATTTTTTCTGGTATGGAAAAGGTATATCCTTAAGAATATCTCCAAGATATGTTAAGTATATAGAAAAACACGCTAAAAATGTTACTACACTTAGTGCTATAATTCTAGGAGCTTTTGTTGCTGCAGTTGAACTTCCATGTACAGGGGGTCCTTATCTAGCAATAACAACATGGATTGCTCAGTCTGAAATTTTACCATTAAAAGCATTATATTATTTGCTTGTATATAATTTCATTTTTATTTTGCCCTTGCTAATAATTTTGGCATTAGTCTATTTTGGTGTAAAAGTACAGGAAATCAAGAAATGGAAACAGGAACATAGAAGATGGATGAGGTTATTTATAGGAATAATATTGATTGCTTTGGGAGTTCTATTAATTCTAATAGCCTATAATGTGATCACTTTTAGTTTAAGCTAATAATGTTTCTGCCAATCAGCAAATAGACAATCAAAAAAATCATTCTTTGGATGCTTGTAATACTTCTCTGGTTTTTTAAACGGATTCTGGGAAAATAATGCATAATACTGAATGTCACTATCTTTATACCTTATCTCTTCTCTTTCTTCAATAACTCCATTATCTTTTAATCAAAAACATACCATCTACTTTCACAAGATTTAGAACAATTATTATTTCTTTCGAAACTTCTTTTAACTTCATCTATATTTTTTTCACTAACATAATAAAGTGCATTTACCAAGAAGATTGGTGAACTTTGTGTTTGTGATCTTCTATCAATCCTAATCATAGGCTGATAGTGCGAATCTCCCCAATCTCCCTCTACTGCTACAGGCTTAAACAAATTATCAAAAAAAGTTCTTACCTCTTTTTCATCTGCAAAATTAATAAGCATAAATGGATGTGGTACAAGCGCACAGTAAATAAGAGAGTATAGTCTTGGAATAGCAGTAGCAAAAGATCCCATTTTTGTTAATATACCAAACTGGGGCTCTATAACCCAATTCTCACATAATTGTTCTAATATATTAGAAAATGTTTCACCTTTCACAACTTCCTCTGTTCTAAGGAAATCTGGATACATTTTGTTTCTTTTACTATGATATCTAATTTCTATTGCCATTTTAAAGTAGTTTATACACTTGAATAAATAATTAACTTACCCCCCTTGGAGGTATAAAATAGAAAGTATTAAAAATAAAAGAAAAATAATAAGACATATGGAAATTTCAATATTAAAAGAAATAGGGTTTTCAGATAGAGAGATTAAGGTTTATCTGGCATTATTAGAATTAGGAGAAACCACAGTAGGCCCAATCGCTTCAAGAACAAGAATTCAGCACTCAAAAATATATCAGACATTAGAAAAATTAATTGATAAAGGTTTAATAAGTTTCATAATAAAATCAAAAACAAAATATTTTCAAGCGCAAAACCCTAACCAAATTCTTAATATGTTAAAAGAAAAGGAAAGAAGATTTTCCGGGTTATTACCAAAATTACAGCAAAAAAGAAAATTCTCACAGGAACAACAAATTGCTACTGTTTATGAAGGATATAAAGCAATTAAATCTATGTTTGATTCTATCTTGGAAGAATTAGATAATAAAAGTTATTATTATGTATTCGTATTTAAAGAAGAATATACTAAATCAAAATTAGCTTCCAGATTTTTAAGAAATATTCATATTCAATTATCTGAGAAAAAAGTAGATGATAGACTGGTAGCTCATACTTCAATAAAAGAAGAATTCAAAAAAAATTATTCGGATATTAAAAATGTTAAATATAGATTTACGAATATTAATCTCCCTCTTGGTTTAATGATAATAAATAATCGAGTTATAAATTGGATATGGGGAGAAAGACCCACAGCAATTGAAATAATTTCAAGTCAAATTGCCCAACAGTATAAAAAATTCTTTCTAGAAATATGGAAAACATCACGATAAAGAAATAGAAAACTCAATTAAAAATACTAAAAATTTCTTTAAATAGCCAATAGGTTTAATATTTACAAGATTATTTTTTAGTCACAATTTCTATAACGTCCAAGTTCTTTAATACATGCTCTTTGCCAATTATCTTTTTAGTTTTAACGTCAATAGCCTTAATAAAGTTCTTTCCAAAATCTGTATGTAATTTAAAGGCAAAATCTAATGCTGTTGAGCTTTCTGGAAGCAAGTAACAATCCGGCAATGTTCTTCCAAAAGAATCCTTTAGATTATTCAGACCACCTGGAAAAACAGCAACATACTTTAATAAGTCAAAAACAACTTTGTTTAATACTTCTTGAATTCCTGTTGTATCATATTTATCCAAAACATTCTCTTTAATATAATTTAAAGCCTTTAACTGGTTTTCAGATATTCTCTCATTATTAATAATTTCAAATTCATTATCTCCTAGAATGTAATTAATCAATTTTGCCTTACTTGCTTCTCTTAAAGCTAATTCAGAATCTGCGGAGCATGGAACAACAATATAATCCTTGAATTCTCTTTTTATTTTTTCAAAATTTTTTTCACTTCCTTGGATATCAATTTTATTGGCTGCAATTATCATTGGCTTAGATAATTTTCTTAATATAGAAGACAATTCTCTTAAATTATTATCATCCCACAACAAAGGATCTGAACTTAAATTTAGTTTTTTAATAGAATTCTCAACATGTTCTTCTGTAACCTTCAGCCCTGATAATTGTTTGCTTAAAGCTTTAACAATATTCTGTTTTTCCTGATTTACAGTTCTTGCAAATTTTTCCCATCCTTTTTTAAGAATCTGATAGTACCACATATTAAGTTCATTTTCAATTATTTTAATGTATTTTATTGGATCATGAGTTAATGATTTTGTTAAATTGCCTTTTTCATCTATAGAACCGGAAATATCTACAACATGAATTAATGCATCAGCTTCCCTTATATCATTGAGGAACATATTTCCCAAGCCTTTCCCTTCATGGCTTTTTTCTATTAAACCAGCAATATCCATTAATCTTATAGGCGTAAATCTTTTTCCACTAACACAAAAGCCAAATCTGGGATCGCATTTAACATTAAAGAATTTTTCAGCACATTCAACTTTTACATAAGCTTCTCCTTCAGTAGCTTTTATAGTTGTGAATGGTCTTGCAGATATTTCTACATTGGCTAGAGTTGCAGCTTTAAAAAACGTAGATTTTCCGCAGCTGGGTATACCGACTAGTCCTATTAACATGGAATTTAGAAGATACTTGATACTTATAAATATAATCACGACTTTTAAATTTAACAGATAAAGGCTTAAAAATAGGAGAAAATTGTAACTGTTTAGAAAACAAGTTAAAATAAATTTCAGTATGGAATATCTCTAATATAAATCCTATAAAGTATAGGACTATTACATTCTTCTCTAACGAATATATATCTTGTAGCATAATATTTTTTCCCTTTACGTGTTTTTTTGTATCTTATACAAGGACCTTCTATTTCTATTCTTTCTGCACCAAGTTTTACTGCATTTACTAATAAGTCTGTTAATTCTTTGCATTTTACTCCTTCTTGTATATCTGGTGTAAAGCTTATAATTTGTTCTGGAATTGTAGGTGAGTTCATAGCTTGAATATGTAAATCTTTTTGTTTTTCAGAAAGTCTCTTCATATATTCAGAACTAAAAAAATGTTCTTCTCCAGACTGGAATATATATAACCAGATTACCACTAGTCTCGGACTAGTGGCGTATAAGCACAAACTATTTTTACTAATAAAATAAAGAAAAATAGTGCGAAGAATGTTTTCGCACTAGAATAGTTAGATCTAGTGTGAGCTATTTCTTCGAGATT
>DATDYQ010000029.1:0-5345 GCA_035288965.1 Candidatus Nanoarchaeia archaeon | reverse complement strand
TATTCCAAATCTTTTTTAAAGAAGATTCGCTAAGAAGCATCAATAAATGTCTCTCATCCAATTTGATGGGTTTAATAGATATATTTTCTTTTCCTTCACTAATTAAAAGTTTAGTACCCTTCTGAATTTTAAAATCTTCTCGAATCTTTTTAGGTATTACAATCTGTCCTTTTTCTCCAACCGTAATCACTTCTGGCATACTAGTAGGAAAATACTACAAATATAAAAAGCTTTCTATGGATATATAAAAGCGGGCCCACGGGGATTTGAACCCCGGACCTACTGCTTAGAAGGCAGTTGCGCTATCCAGGCTGCGCTATGGGCCCATAACGAGAAATAAAGCTAATTAAACAATATTAAAGCTTTTCTATTAATAATTAAAGCTCTAAAAATTAACCCCAAAATTTATTATACCAATAGAGAATAATATTAATAAAACTCCTAAAGCGATCATTACCAATCCAGTAGCTAATCTCATCCATCTCCTATCTTTCTTTCTGATATCTTCTAATTTTTTCATGCTTGAACCGAAATAAGCCAATAACAGTATGATAATTAAAGGCAATACAAAAATAAAGTTATATAATAATAAATATCCTAAAACAGTAAGGTCAAAACCTATCCGAGATAACAAAGTTGTTATAGCTAAATAAGGCCCACCTGTACAAGGCAATTCAACAGCAGCAACAAATATTCCTAAAATAATCGCCCCAGGAGCAGAAAGTTTTTTTACCTTCTCTTTTATTTGTAAACTCCTCTTATATGGAATACTTAAACTAAATCCCTTCCCATACCACCAAAAATCTTTAACCTCAACTAATCCCAGCAAGATTACTAATATTCCAACTCCAATTCCAATCGGCTCAGCTAAGTTAAATCTTTGTATGAATAATAATAAACCGACTCCTGCTAAAAAATAAGTGATATAAACAGCTAAAATATAAATCATTCCTATGAATAACATCTTCTTTTTATCTTTTGATAATGCAAGTAATGTACTTATCAATAATATTAAAACTCCAATCGCGCATGGATTAATGCTATCAATTAAAGCAGTTGTTATCACTACCGGAAGTGCAGGTAATGAAACACCTTCTTTTACAACAGCTCCTGTAATTAAACTTGATTCCTTATTAAATAATAAAGATTGTCCAAATATTAATATTCCAAATAACATAAAAAATAAAACAAATATTGAAATAATCTTATATCTCATACTAATGTGCACCCGCTTTTATCAGCTAATTGTTGAAGTTGTGTTACGCCAATAATAACACTTCCATCGCTGAACTCCCAAGTCGGATATTTAGCTACATTTTTTTCTAAACATAAGCTAGATTGTCCTCTTATCCCTCTGCAAGCAATCGGTAAATCATCGGTATCACATCTAGGATCACATTCTATATAAACTTCTCTAGATTTTAATATTGCCATGGAACTTCCAAATAATTTTTCTTGTTTTGCACAATTAGGACACCAAAAAGCACCATATTCCTTTACACTTTTGTCTGCTAAACAGGTTGCCAATCCATCAACTTGCTCCTTACTATATCTAACACCACTACAACCAATAATAAAAATTAAACTTAGTGAAAATAAAATTAATATTGCTCTTTTTATCATGAATAGCACCTCCATAATTTATAAGAGAGTATAAGTAATAATATTATAAATATATCTAAAGTTACACATAATATGCAAATTGATAGAATCAAAACTAATTCAGCATAAATTAAATATAAAGCAAATAGTAGACTAATTAACATCAAATAAAAAAGATACTTTGAAAGTTTTTTATTAACATTTTTTTTGCCTTTTTTAATCTTATTCAATAAAAATAAAACAATTCCAAATGTAATCAATCCCATCAAAGAAACAGGTATTCCAGATCCAGGCGGAAATTCAGAATAAACACTTTTATTTACAATATCACAACTTAATCCTTTGCTTATATCACAAAAACTAGATTTATCAGAATAATGCAAGTAAACTAAATATACTGAAATGATCATAGATATAATTACTATAATCCTCATTACTTTAATTATTTTATTTGGTTTCATTTTATAAACTCATAAACAAAAAAGAAGAATATTGCTAAACAACCAATTATTGCTGTTATCACAACCAAATTTATTTGTTTGCTTATATTTTTATTATCTTTAATAATCTTATTCAATATAAAATAAGCTAAAAAGAAAAATATCAATGACAAAACACTCTTTCCAATCCAATGATGACTAAAAATGTTTGCAAGCATATTTTTAAAACTCTCATTTAATTCACTATAAATTGTTAGAAAAACTATTAATATAAATGTTAAAATTGCTGATATTGATAAAGCTTTTAAATTTTTCATATTATTTTAGCCTCCAAACCAGCTCTTGCACCACTTGATATTAAATAACCCATGGCTCCAATAGCAAATGCAAGAAGAAATATTAATCCACTTAATAAGATAACAGCAATTCTTAGTTTATTATCTTTCTGAATAACTTTATCATTCTTCCATAAAACAGCTGATGCAAAAATTGCTAAGAATGGTAAAAATAAGAATATATGTTCCTTAGTTTCCATGATTACAGAATGTGCCCATGGTTCAGGACCTTCTTTTATTATAGGTTTAACATTAGCACCATAAGTATTGACATAATAATAACCCCCAATCAACCAACTTGATAAAAATAAAATAACTGCTATCAAAGAAATTATCTTTGCTCTATTTATTCTTTCAATCGTTGGATTTAATAGCTCAATTAATATCCATAAAAATCCAATGCCAGCTAGTTCTCCAAGAAATGCATGTGCTCCTATAAGTAAACTCACCATCTTTTTTCTAATAAAAATTTATCTTTCTGATATATAAACTTTACTCTAAAATTCTTCACATTTAATTCCGATATCTTTAACAAATTTTAATTCACCATGAACATATTTTATTATTCTATCATAAAAACAAATCGTAAAATCATTATGATCTATTACAACCGTACTTGCTCTTAACAATCTATTGGGAACATCGTCTTTAGTTAAGATGTTTGCCTGCACATTTAGATTATCCTCTCCTAAAAATTCGCCATTCAAATAGACTTGCCAATTTCCTTTTATTCTTGCTACATAGTGTTTTTTTCCATTTTCATCCAAAAATTCTTTTACTTTATACCAGCCATCTAAACATATAGTAATGCTATCAAAATTATTACATTCAGAAAAATATTCTTTTTTAGTTGCAGCTGAAGCAATAGGAGAAATTAATATTCCAATTATAAAATAAATCACCCACTTTTTCAAAATATCACCCCAATACAGTATAAAATTTCTTAGATATATAAAGTTTTTAAATTACTTTTAAGGAATGTCATTTTAAAAAGATAAAGCTTTTAAATTAAACTATTTCTAATAATGATATGAATGAATTTAATAAAATAGAAAAGAAATGGCAAAATCTTTGGGAAGAGAAAAAAACATTTAAAACAAGATCATCTAAAAAAAAGAAATTCTATAATTTAGAGATGTTTCCATATCCTTCCGGATTAGGATTACATATGGGTCACGCAAGAACATATTGTATAGGTGATTGTTACGCTCGTTTTAAAAGGTTGCAAGGTTTTAATGTTCTTTATCCAATGGGTTATGACGCATTTGGTTTACCTGCTGAAAATGCAGCAATTAAAGAAAAAACACACCCCAAGATATATACAGAAAATGCAATTAAAAACTTCAGAAAACAACTCACAGAACTTGGTTTAAGTTATGATTGGGATAAAAGTTTAGCAACATGTTATCCTGATTATTATAAATGGAATCAATGGTTTTTCTTAAAGTTTTACGAAAAAGGTTTAGCTTACAGAAAGAAAGCTCCAATTAATTGGTGTCCTAAAGATCAAACGGTTTTGGCAAACGAACAAGTTATCGATGGAAAATGTTGGAGATGTGAAACTAAAGTTGAAGTTAAACAATTAGAACAATGGTTTTTCAAAATTACAGATTATGCAGAGGAATTATTAAAAGATATCAAAAAACTAGATTGGCCTGAAAAAATAAAGTTAATGCAGGAAAACTGGATTGGTAAAAGTGAAGGAACATTAGCGAAATTCAAGTTAAAAGATTCAAATGAATATCTAGAAATATTTACAACAAGAATAGACACATTATTCAGCGTAACTTTCTTAGTAATGGCTCCCGAACATCCTAAGGTTTTAGAATTAGTAAAAGGAACTTCTTATGAATCAAAAGCTAAAGAATTTATTAATAAGATTGTTTTAACAGAAAAATTTACAAGAACAGCAGAAGATAAAGAAAAAGAAGGATTTTTTACAGGAAGATATGCAATCAATCCAGCAACCAATAAAGAAATTCCAATTTATCTAGCTAATTTTGTAGTTATGGATTATGGAACAGGGGTAGTAATGGCAAATGCACATGATGAAAGAGATGTAGAATTTTCAAAAAAATATAATATTCCATTAATTCAAGTATTAAAACATAAAGATAATTCTGATTTAGATAAAGATGAAGTTTATACTGATTATGGCATACTAAAAAATTCAGATCAATTTAATAATTTAAAAAGCGAAGAAGCAATTCCTAAAATACAATCTTGGTTACAAAGTAAAAATCTAGGTAAAAAAACAATTCAATATAAGATAAGAGATTGGTTAATTTCTAGACAAAGATATTGGGGAACTCCAATTCCAATTGTTTATTGTGATAAATGTGGGATTGTTACAGTTTCAGAAAAACAACTTCCAGTTTTACTTCCAGAAAACGTTAAATTTACAGGAGAAGGCAATCCATTATTAAATTCAGATAAATTTGTTAATGTAAAATGCCCAAAATGTAAGTCTAAAGCTAGAAGAGAAACAGATACAATGGACACATTTGTAGATTCATCTTGGTATTTTCTTAGATACACTTCAAATAAAGAGAAAAAGGCTCCATTCAAAAAAGAAGCTGTAAAACATTGGCTTCCAGTTGATACTTATATTGGTGGAGCAGAACATGCAGTTTTACATTTATTATATGCAAGATTTTTTACTAAAGTTCTTAGAGATATGAAATTATTAAGTTTTGATGAACCTTTCTTAAGATTATTTAGTCAAGGAACTGTAACAAAAAATAATGTTAGAATGAGTAAAAGTCATGGAAATGTTGTTTCACAAGATGAAATAGTTAACAAATATGGAATAGACACAGCAAGATTGTATCTATTATTTGTTTCATCTCCAGATAAAGACCTAGAATGGAATGATGAAGGAGCAGAAGGAGCTTTCCGTTTTATAAATAAATTTTATTCTTTATATAATGAAAAACATTCTCCAATCTCAAACTTAAAAGATAAATTT
>DATDYQ010000028.1:0-6706 GCA_035288965.1 Candidatus Nanoarchaeia archaeon | reverse complement strand
TTATTGATGATGTTGTAGATATTCTCAGTGTGAATGATACAACTGGAAGACTCCAGAAAAAGATTATATAAATTAAAAGATCCTGCTGAAGCTGTGAAGGAGATGGGTGAATGATCAAATATTTAGAAAAGAGAACCTAATATCTGTTTTACACTATCTGTAACTGGATATTGCTGTAATTGATTTTTATCGACCCAGACAAAATAATCATGCTCTTGTAACTTAATCTCAAGAGGTTCTCCAACAGCCACAATAAAATTAAATTGTCTTGTTTTTTTTCCACTTTTAGACTTATAATCAAAATGACCCAAATATCTCTTTATTTCTCTTATTCTTAATCCAGTTTCTTCCTCAACTTCTCGATGAAGAGCTATGTCAAGTGACTCTTCATCTTCGACTCTGCCACTTGGAAGTTCATAAATCCCCCCCATAAAATCGTCTTTAGGTCTTTTTAATAGAAGAACAGATGAATCTCTTTGAATTACTGCTCCAACAACATACCTATTAATTCCATCCTCTTGAGCTCCTTTCATCAAATTATTATAAAATATTTTATCCATTTTATAACAATTCATGATACTTTTCTATCACTTTTTTAAATGCATTAACATAACTTTCAATAATATCCCTATCTTTTAATTCATGCCAAACTGGCAATTTTAATGAATGTTCATGGAATTTCTCAGCTTTAGGAAAATCTCCTCTCTTATAGCTAACTTTATCTTTATATCCTGGGAATAATAATACAGGATTTTGAAATAATTGATGATAATTTAATGGACATGTTGATCCGGGCCTATCTAGTTCCACACAACCTTCAGCTTTTAAAGCTTCATAAAACTTTTCAATAGACAATCTACCAAGCTCTTCTGGTTTATATTGCATAATAAAAGCATACCAACTGGGTTCAATATCATTTGGTATATTTGGGATTTCAATTCCGGGCAAACCTCTCAACTCTTTCATCATACTTTTAGCTATTTTTCGTCTATTTTCTAAAATTGTTTCCAGATTATCGAACTGCTCATCTGCAATAGCAGCAGCCATAGGATGTATTCTTAATTTTAGTCCCATTCCTGTTATTGCATATTGACGAAGTTTATTATCCTCGGGTATTTCATTCTTGCATCTTTTATTATAGTGACCAAGAAGCAAGGCTCTATAAAAAATTTCATCATTGTCTGTTAATAATACTCCTCCTTCTCCCCCAGTCAAAGTTTTCTGTGCTTGCAAACTGAATGCAGAAACATCTCCAAACGTGCCTACTTTTCTACCTCTGTAAACAGCACCATGTGCATGAGAGGCATCTTCAAATAACATAAGATTATATTGTCTAGCAATTTCTGTTATGGCATCCATATCACAGGGCATCCCCCACATATGTGTTATAGCTATACCTTTTGTATTTCCAGTAATTTTTCTTTCTATATCCTCAGGGTTAATATTCCCATTATCTTTAGAATCTGCCAAAACTGGAATAGCTCCTGTAAAAAATAAAGGTGTTACACTTGCATAAAATGTATATGCTGGACAAATAACTTCATCTCCTTCCTTTAAATTAGCACCAACATACATTGAATGTAATGCAGAAGTTCCAGAGTTAGTTAACAGGGCATGTTTTTTCCCATGGTAGTGGGCGAATTTGTCTTCTAACCTCTCTATAATTCCAGATCTATCATAAATAGATATACTTTCTTCTAATTGTCTTAAAACTGCTTCTCTCGTTCTTTCTGTAATTGGTGGCCAAACATAATGCTGTCTATCAAGATTAACTGCTTTTTCTCCTCCATTAATTGCTAGTTTACTTTTCATCTTTTATTATCCTTTTTAAAAATTTTAATTGTGCTTCACGGTATTCTCTTATGTCTTCATCGAAAGATGCTTTTTCCTCAATTTTTTTAATAACATCGCTTACATTCATTAATTTATTTCCACTCCAAAAATCTTCTTTTTTAATTTCAGGTTCTTCAAAACGTTCTATATTCCCTATAAAAAAATGCATCTCATCTCCTTGAAAGGCTGTATATCTAGATTTTTGTTTTTCTGTTTTAGCCCAATTTGGACCCCAAATAATTTTTATTGTGCCTAATTTCATAATATCCTTTATAATCACACCAGTTTCTTCCTTTGTTTCTCTGATCATTGCTTTAATAATTTCTTCATTTTCGTCTACTCCCCCACCAGGAAATAAAACAATGCCATTAGATTCTTTTGCAATAATATTTCCTTTATTATTCAAAAAATACCCTTCACAATTAATTCTAAATGGTAAATTTTTTCTTTCCATTTTTTTACCTCATAAATTCATCAATAACTTCTGTCGCTTCAGAAGTAACTTCTTCTAACGATCTTGTTGCATCAATCATAACAAATTCAGTATTTTTTAATCTTTTTGGCCTTTTTTCTAGCATTATATGCATGTATAAATCTCTAAATTCAGTAAGTGATTCTAAGTCCTCATCCTTGAATTTACTATATCTATCATTTATACGTCTTAATCCTACTTCAGGAGGAATGTCTAAATAAATAACCAGAACAGGAGTAGTTGGAGGTTCTATTAATGAAATAAACCATTCTGGAACATCATTCAAATGACTTGCATATGCTGTAACAATACTCCTATCTGAAAGAAGCAGTTCAGTGTTATTTCTTTTGCAAGATTTTAAATTTGTTCTTGCAGAAAGAGCATATAATGCCTCCTGGATAATTCTTGGTTTGAAAAGAAAATGCAAATTGTTATGTTGATCTAAAGAGTATACTTTTCTAATTATTCTTCCCCATAAATTATTCTTTTCACTATATCTGTAAACTGAAGTTGGTATTTGCATATCTTGAAGCCTAGAATATTGCACATCTACCTGGGTGGATTTTCCAGCACCATCAATACCTTCAAAAGCTATGTGTCTCATTTAAGAAAAATAATCCTCCATATTTTCTTTTCTTCTTACATCAACAGTGGTGCAATGAATGCCTCCTCCAAAAAGTTCACTATGTCTCAATCTTATTGGGATTGGTTCAAATCCTGCTCTTTCTAAAGCCTTTATTGTTAATGTTGCATTATCCCTAATCAATATTCTTCTTTCATCTAATGAAAGCACATTTACACTCATCCCTACATTTGTTGCCATTTGCAAATGATCATCTGGATAATCAAATCGTGTGCACTTATCTAAGATTGGTATTCTGTCCCATTTTTTTAATGGCTCTGGTAAAAAATCATACATACCATACATTGCGCCTTCATTTACTAAAAGTTTACCTGGAGATATGGGGACAAAGTGTCCATCTATATGAGTATCACAAATTCTTGTTGGATGAATTCTAAATCTTCCTTCTAAATGTCTTTTAAGCCAATAAAATCCTAACTCATGGTTCTTGGTTCCTATATTCATCATAATATCTTTTCCGAATTTAAGACAATTCGCAGCATCAAATGCAATATCATAGTTTTTCTCAATTTCTTCAATATTGGGGATTCCTCTTTGAACGTTATCTTTCCAAAAAGAAAAATCAATAGTCAAGTCATCTAAAGATGATGCTGGGGCTACAATCCATTTTGCTCCACTTCTAAAATATTCCATAAACAAATCTTTTAATAAGAGTCGTTCAAAATATCTTTTTCTATTTGTTGGAGGAGTTTCTATTATTGTATCCCCCACACATAAATACATATCCCTCGGAGAATCACATCCAGTAGTATATGATGTAAAATTAGGGGTTTTAATCTCTTGAATCTCTTCTATTCTTTTAGGTCTCCTTACAATAATTCCTTCTGACTCAAGCAAAGAGTGCAAATTATTCAAATCTTCTTGTCTTTCTTCTATATATCTTGGATCTATTTGATGTGGTTCATTCCTGTCTGCAAATCTCCCATCTCTATTTTCATACATAAACCTAAAGGTAGAATCAATACCTTTTAGATTGAAGTTTACACAAGAACCAATTATTACTTCTTCCAATGGTGCCCATTCTGTATAAACATTTACGAGAGCACTTGTTTGAGTAAGCTTTTTAGAATTCATTTTTTCCTCTTGATTTAACGAAATCTACTAATAACTTTTTTGGATTGATATAATTTCCTTCTCTCCTTGATTTATAGCAAGCATCAATAAAACTTACATGTTGTAAATGATATTCAGGATCCCCCATATTCTCTTTTTCACCTTTGATTACTCTACAAAAATAATCAATTTGATTTGTTGCAGCTACAGGCCAAGAATGTTTTCTAGTAAGAGACTCTGCTTCTTCTCCATTATTTCTTAGGCGCCTTATATGTCCCCTATCCACTTCTATTATACCTCTATCTCCAATTACCTTAATTTGTTCAGTCTTTGGAGGATAATAACGAGATAACAACATAGATCCATGTAAGCCATCTTCATATTGGAATAAAATAGACGCAGTATCTTCTGCATCATACCCCTCTCCTGGTTTTGCTTTAGATGAAAATTCTGCATGTAAATTATCTGGCAAGCCAAAATACCATATAATCATATCAATCATGTGGTAGCCCATATCAATTATACATCCTCCGCCAGCAGAGTTTCTTTGACCTCTCCATCCTTCATGAGGATTGTCGACGAAGAGAGTGTATTTAATCTCTACAAAAAATGGCTCTCCAATCTGATCCTTAAGTTGAAAAAAGGTAGTGTATATTGGATTAAACCTTCTTTGTAAAGTTGTCATTAATTTAATATCGTTCTCATCACACAACCTTTTGAAAAACAAGGCTTCTTCCAAATTTCTTGCAAATGGCTTTTCTTTTAATATATGTAAATGTCTTTTAGATGCCTCTTCGATAATCCTTCCATATTCTTCATGTGGCGTGGCAACTATTATGAAATCCAAATCTATTGAATCAAATAAT
Organism: Candidatus Nanoarchaeia archaeon; assembly: GCA_035288965.1. Taxonomy (GTDB): domain Archaea; phylum Nanobdellota; class Nanobdellia; order SCGC-AAA011-G17; family JAGVZF01; genus DATDYQ01. The sequence continues at coordinate 1,839 of DATDYQ010000028.1, read as the reverse complement.
TCAACATAACTAGTAAAACCTGGAACCTTCAATTTATCTTGCCATTCTTTTAATTTATCTCCGTCTATGTCACAAATAGCCTCTAGAGTCGCAAACCGCGAATCTTTCAATGCAGGAACATGATACCCCAGTCCTTGATGCCCCAATCCTATTACAGCAGATTTTAAATTCTCCATAGTTAAAGCTAATTAATGAATATTTATAATTCTTTTCTTTATAACCACTCTAAAGTTAATAATAAATTATACAGAAGGTCTATATAGAATGTTAAATTTACTTTGCGATTTACTGCTTTTACTATAGTATCGAGAACTTTGCAAAAATAGGTTTTTGAAAGATTTCACAGCTTAAAAATATAATATTTTTAACTTTTACAAGAAAAATCCATAAAAAAATGAATTATTCAAACTTCTCTATCCTGATAAAATATTTTAGAGATCCGAACACTTTTATTCTACTCTGCCGGCGCGGAGATTTTTTCTTTTTTAAAAACTAACCAAAATCATTAAAAATCTTAAAATTAATGTGAGAATATGAAGAATGTAATAAATTATCAAATGCCGTAGAACATTCAGTCTCAATAAAGAGATAAAAGCAGGAACTGCCAAGCAAGTTGTTCGTGCTTAGGATGTTTGGAGGCATTAGATGGTTACTAAAAAAGACAGACGTCATAACGGATATGTTAGTCCGAGAGCAACAATTTCTTTTAAAGATATAATTAAATATGATCTTTTCATAAATGATTTTTATGATGACTGGGAAGATTATAGGGATGGATTCAGAGATTGGTTCGGAGATTTTAAATTAATTAAAAAAATAAAACTTTCTCAATTTTCTCATAATCCAGAGCTTGCTACTAAAAGATTAAAGATGAATAAAAAGCAAAAAATATTATTAAGAAGAAGAAAACTAAGGAAAAACAAGACAATATATTTGAACCAAGCTAAAAAAGAGGCCGTGAATTATTTTATGGATAATTAATATAAATTATCTGACATCGAAATATTTATATAACATCTAAACTACGTAATATTACGTAATATGGAGATAATATCAAAAATAAGCCGGGGAAGCAAAATGGACCAGATATATATTCCAAAAAATAGGATGGGATTTAATATAGGAAGTCACGTTATCATAAAACTCTTAGAACAAGAAAAACCTATTGAAAAACCTTATTTTTATAACGTATCTTCTATTGAACCTGTAAAATTAAAGTTAATAGATGATATATTTAAAATCATAAACAACATTACCTCTTATGACAATATAATTATAACTGGTTCATTTATAGACTTAGGATTTAATTTTGAAGATATTGATATTTTGATAATTTCTGAAAAAGGATTAGATACTACAAATATTGAGAAAAAGATTGAGAGCTCTTTAAAAATCAAGAATCATATTATTAATTTTAATAAAAAAACTTTTGATGAAGCTTTAAGCACAGATCCTTTATGGAGGCTGATGCTAAGCAAATGTATTTCCAAGCATAGATTAAAGCCGATTCCCAAAAAAAGAATAAATTACAAAATATTGGATTTGCATCTTTTAAAAAGTAAACCACTAATAGATAACTTTGACTATTTAAATGGAAAGGAAAAATATAAATTAATTAGAAATCTAATCGCTATTAAACTCTTTTTAACGGCTAAAAAAGTAACAAATAAAGAAATAAATAAAGAAATAAATAATATCTTTGGAATTAATGTAGAAAAAATAAAAAATAATTTATTGGATAAAAACTTATTTATTAAAAAATATAAAAACGTTTATAATTGGACGTTTAATGAAATAATGAAATATACCAAAAATGAGCCAAAACAGAAATAAACTAAT
>DATDYQ010000027.1:0-4218 GCA_035288965.1 Candidatus Nanoarchaeia archaeon | reverse complement strand
ATAAGATAGTTCAGTTGTTCCGCCTGATGGAATTACTCCTAGTTTAGAATACTCACATTGTTTTCCGTTAAATCTTCCATCTATATTTGTAGTTCCAACTTTAATTCCTGTAGCAACCCCTGCAACCCCTGTGTCAACAATGGTAGCAACACTTGCATCACTTGATCTATAACTTCCAGCGTCACCAGGTTGATCATCTTCTGGGTCTTTCCTTGCTGTATAATAAACTTGCATTGCAAAATCTTGTGTCTTTCCAACTTCAACTGTAGCTGGATTTGGTGTTGTTAAACAATATGAAACTACTGAAGGTCCTAGAGGAACAACATTTATATTTAAATCATCTGTTAATCCAAAATAATCAGCAGTTACTTTTGCATTTTGATCAACACTATTTGCTGTTATCAATCCAAAATTATTTACAGAAACTCCGCCTGAAGCTGTAAATGTTACTTGACTTATATCTTTAACGTCGCTTTCATGTCCATCATTATAAATTTCATAAACATGTATTACTAATCTATCTCCCACCATCATTGTAGCTGTTGATGGAACAACTCTTATTCCGACAATCCCGGCTGGAGGTGTAATCCCTCCGCCACAACATAATTTATTTGTATAAGTATTATCATTACAATCAGCAACATGTGCATTTGTTGCGCTTGAAACAGAAACTACACATCTTCTTCCATTGCTGCAACTTCCTTGCTCAACTACACAATTTACTCCATTGCTTCCACTTGAAACCAAACAAATCTTATTTGAATAATCATTTACAGAAACATGAGCATTCACTAAATCACTTAAAGTAAATAATCCAGAATCGCAAGAGTTTCCAAAAGTTTGATATCCTGAAACAGAACAGCAAACTTTATTTGAATAATAACTAGGGTCTTGCGCAGCATGTGCATTTGTTGCGCTTGAAACAGAAAAGATTGGGACCTCACCAGGTCCACAACTTGTAGCTATATCACAATTATTATTTAAAGAAGCTCCATAAACTACATTTACAAATAATAAACTAAAAAAAATTATGAGTAAATGTTTTGTTTTCATTGTCCCTCTTTTAAATCCTTACTGGAATGTTGCACATTTTGGTGCATCAGGAATTGTATAAGCTATGTTTTTACTCAATGTACAACTCAAAGTTCCTAACCAGATTATGTCCCCTGCACTAGTAATCTTTTTATTGCAGTTTAACCAACTTCCCCCAGTATATGTTACAGATTGGCAAGTGCTACCACATCCTGCTACACTAGAATACTTACACATACTTGCTGCGTCAAATTGTCCTCCTGGATATCCTATGTCCGGATCAGCACATTCGATATTAACATTTCCTATATTGTCTGTTCTAGGTGTGCATGTTGCTGTATTCGCCCCACAACTTCCAGCAACGCATAACTTATCTCCACTCCAATAAACTTCCTTACTTTTTATTTTATCAGCATCCTTGTAAAAACTTGGTGGAAAACTATTTAATTTATCAGCATCATCAATGATATTATTGTTATTTGCATCAACAGACGTTGTTCCAGTGCTTGTTGTAGAAACTTGTTGTAATGCATGCCAAGGTATTTTATCTGCACTTAAAGCAAATACAAAACTAATTCCAAATAAAGCTAAAAATAAAACTCCTAAATAAAGATGTTTTTTTTCAATATTAAACTGAATCCTCATTTTTTACACCTCTTTTGATATAAAAACTTAAACTTTAATTATATTTAAAGCTTTTCTTTCTTTTTAACATGTTTAAATGCATATTCCACTTGTTCTTCTGTCCATCCTTGTTTCTTTAATAATCTTCTAACTCCTTCCTGATTAAATCCTCTATTAACAATCATGGTTACATAGTTTTGTAAATTATCTAAATCTTGTTGGTTGGTAAACAATCTTTTCTTTCTTAATTTTACGCTTAGCCAATTTCCTAAGTCTCTATAATTTCCTTTACCCTTATAAAAATTAATATAAAATATTCCAATTAAAACAACAACTGCAATTATGATAAATGGTAAGGTTGGTTTTTTTCCACAATCGCTTGGGCAAGCTTCATTTTCTTGACAAATTCCATCGCCACAAAAATCTTGTTGCAATAACTCTCCCAAAACAATTGTATTTCCATATTCATTAACATCATTTCCTTGTAATGTATACTCTATTTTTTTCTCATTTATAATATCCCATTTATACATCAATCCATCTTTTTTAGATCCTAAGGTTAATATATTAACATCCTCTGCTTTCTTAGCAACATTACTTAAATCCTCAATCAATGTTTTAGAATTTCCTTCTCCAATCAATTTAACATTTTTTGTTATTAACTTAAATTTATTTTCTTTTCCATCTAGATAATATGCATTTATTAATCTCGATTTAACATCAACCTTTACATTTTCTGCATTGAATGAATAAATTTGGTCTTTATCTCCAAATGAACTTGGAATTCTTTCATAATCTAAAAGCAGATTATCTATTTCTATAGTATCAACTATCACATCTGTAACAACACTGCTCTTCACTTCATTTAGTTTTTTAATCAATTCATTAAGTTTTTTCTCTCTTTCAACACTACTTGTAATTGTTTTAACATTGTTAAATTCATTTTCTAATATAGTTAAGTTATTAATTGCATTATTTAATAAAATATCATAACCTAAAATCTGATAAGCCTCTTTAATGTTAGAACTGCTAGTTGTATAACTTTTTTTTGCAGAATTAACATCTTTCTTTATATCATCTATCAAATCTTTAAAATTATCCTCTATATTTCCTATTCTAACAATAGTTGTTGCACTTCCCTCTAAGTTATTGTCATCTTTTACTTTTACTTTGGTAGTATAGTTTCCAGTAAGATTATATTTATGTTTCACATTCTTTCCAGTTCCATTTTTTCCGTCTCCGAAATCCCACAAATAACTGCTCCAGTTTCCTAGAGAAATAACATTAAAATTAATCTCTTCATTTATTGCAGCAATGCTTTTACTTACATTTATTGTAATTCCAGATGTTTCTGTTACGTTATACACTACCGAATTGCTATTTACATTTTCTAAGCTTATTTGTAAATTATAGCTTCCATTTGCGCTTGCAGTCCTTAATTCATTAAATCCGTTTAATGGTAAAGAAAATTTATCAGCAATATTGATCTGTTCTCCCAACTTATTTAGGAAATACATTCTATTATAATTGATAAAATCCTCATCCTGCAATAATATATTATTTATTGTAGACTCGCCATTTCCTGTTAATATAACTTTAATGGGCAATATACATTCATTAGTCGAACAAGAATTTAGTTTATTCTGTAATATATCAACTATCTTAATTCCCGAAATAAATGTTTGTCCATTTAGGCTTTCATTATACTTAGCTTCTTGAACCGTGATAAAATAAAAGTCATTTTTTCTTGGCAACATGTAATAAATTGTGCTTCCGCTTCCAGCTTTACTATATGCACATATATCATAAACTCCATTTTCCGGATTATCTAATTCAATTTCACAGCTTACTTTTTTAAATTCATTATTATTTAAAGAAGAATCATCTATCCCGCATTCTTTGTCATTTATGCTGACGTTTAATTTTCCCCCATCACTTACTTTTTTAACCATCAAATTGATTTTTAATCTTGATTCATTGAACAAATTATTTAAACCCAATTCCATTTCTTGACATCTTGAAAATTGTTTATTCCCTACAATTGCCGCTTCGCTATCTGCTATTGTATTTGCATTATAGCTTTCCTTGTATATTTCACTTCCATAACCTGTCTGTTCGCCCTTATAACTCCAATCAACAATCCCATCATCATCCAAGTCAACTTTTACATTTCCTTTCCCATTTAATCCAATGCTAACATCTCTTATATTATTAATGCTAACTGGAACACTAAATCCAACTAAAGCCTCTCCATTTCCTGTTAATATTAATTTGCTGTTCCATCCAGAATCCTTTAATAAATATAATAAATCTGTTTTATTATAATCTAATTTGCTGTTATTGAGCCAATCTTTAATACTTATATTGTTTTGTTCATCATTTGTATCAGAGAAAAACATTTTATCTAAATCAAGGCTTTCATTTCCCATTATTATTAAATTACCTGCAAAGTTTTGATCTCTTCCGTAATTAGTTTTTGTTAACTCTAATTTTAAATCAAAAGCATTTACACTATAAGCAATAAAAAATAACATTAACAAAATTAACACTACCCTCTTTTTC